>JANXYA010000147.1 GCA_025350345.1 Gammaproteobacteria bacterium | reverse complement strand
GCAGCTGCTTGCGCGCAGGATCGGAGAGTGAGGCGAATAGCTTCCTGACCGGAGCGAAAGCCGCGGGCACGAACTCGCGGGCGAAGGCCTCGCCGCGCGCCGTGATGCGCAGGACCATGCGGCGCCGGTCCTCGGCACTCGGTTCGCGGGTGATCATGTCCAGGGCGACGAGCGTATCGGTGATGCGGCTCATGTTGGCCGGGCTCTGCCCCGACCCCGGGCACAGCTCCCCCGGATGCCCGATGCCATCGGGCTGCGAGTACAGCAGCATCAGGACGCGGAATTCCGCTTCCCCGAGGCCACTGGGGCGCATGGCTTCCTCGGACAGCTGGGCGAGCGCCCGGCCCAGCAGCACGATGGTGCGGAACAGCATGATGTCCGCGATGGGAACCGGCAGGCCCCGCACTTCAATGCGGTTGAGCCCGGCGAGGATGGCCTGGAATTGCTCTCTAAGCACGGAATCTCCTATCTAAATATTTTAGATTGGAAATATTCCATACGCAATATTATATATTGTTATTAACTCATTCCTGCCTCCGAGCGTGGGCCCGGGCCAGGTACTCCTCGCTCTGCATTTCAATCAGGCGGCTGACTGTGCGGCGAAATTCGAAGCCCAGGCGCTCGCCCTGGTAGAGCTGGGCGGGTCGGGTGGCCGCGGAGGCAATCAACTTGACGCCCTGATCGTAGAGGGCATCGATGAGGGCGATGAAACGGCGCACGGCGTCTTCCTGCTGCTCGCCCAGCACCGGGATCTCGGTCAGGAAAACGGTGTGAAATTCCTCGGCCAGCTCGGCGTAGTCGGCCGCACTGCGCGCTCCCTGGCACAGGGTTGCGAAGGTGAACCAGACGATGTCGCCCGCACGCCGCGTGGCATGGAGCGTACGGCCGTTGATGAGCAGGTGGCGCTCGCTCTCGGTGTGCGCGCCCGCCAGCGCCGCAAACAGGGCCGTGACCTTGGCGCGTGTCCCGGCCTCATCGGCGGCCAGGTAGATCGGCGCCCGGCGCAGCTGACGCAGGCGGTAATCGGTGCCGGCATCGACCTGCAGTACATCGAGCCGGCCTTCCAGCAGTGCGATCGCCGGCAAAAAACGGGCGCGCTGCAGGCCATCGCGATACAGCCCGGCCGGTGGCGTGTTCGAGGTGATGACGAGCGATACGCCCTGGCCCAGCAGTTCCTCGAACAGCTTGCCGAGCAGCATGGCATCGGCAATGTCGATGACGTGCAGCTCATCGATGCACCACAGGCTGGCGCGACGGGCCATGCGCCGCGCCACGAGTTGCAGCGGGTCCTGCTGGCTGGCGGTCGTGGCGAGTGCGGCGTGGACGCCGCGCATCAGCTGGTGAAAATGGCTGCGGCGGCGCGCGGCAGGCGCGAGGCTGTCGTAGAACAGATCCATCAGCCAGCTCTTGCCGCGCCCGACACCACCCCACAGGTACACGCCGCGCGGTGCGGCCTGCGCAGAGCGTGGCCAGAACCGGCGGAGCAGGCGCCCGGCCGCACTGAGTTCGCTACGCCTGGCCAGCAATTCCCCGCGCAGCCGCTCCAGCCTCGTTACGGCCCGCACCTGGGCGGGATCGCCGCTCCACTGTCGCTCGCGCAGCTCGCGCTCATAGCGCTCGGGCAGGCCTTCCCCTCTCACGGCAGGCTCGTGCATCGGCGTGCCCGTCAAAGATTCTGGTAGTTCGGACCAGACCCGCCCTCGGGTGTCGTCCAGGTGATGAGGCGGTAGGGATCCTTGATGTCGCAGGCCTTGCAGTGCACGCAGTTGGCCGCGTTGATTTGCAGGCGGCGCTTGCCGGCATCGTCGGTGAGAATCTCGTAGACGGCAGCCGGGCAGAAGCGAGTGCAGGGGTTGCCGTACTCACGCGCGCACTGCTCGGCACAGACGCTGGTGTCCGCGACGTGCAGGTGCACGGGCTGCTGCTCATCATGCGAGGTGGAGGCCAGATAGACCGCCGCGGTGCGATCACGCGGCGGGAGCGTGCCTTCCGGGAGCGGTGACGGGTCCGCTGCTGCCGTGTCGGGGGCCTGTTGGTCGAGCCGGCGCAGGGTGCCGTCATTGGCCGCGTGCTGCAGTGTCCAGGGGGTATGGCCGCCCAGAGCGGTCTCCAGTGCGGCATTGGCCAGGCCCCACCACAGCCCGCGCTTGAATCCAGGTTTGATGTTGCGCACCGCCTGCAGCGCGCGGCCTCCGGGCGAGGCCCGCCAGGCGGCATCGAAGCCCGCGACACTGTCGTGGGCGGCCAGATGCTGCGCCGCGAGCATCCCGGAGCGCATCGCCTGGTGAATACCCTTGATGCGCGCCGCATCCAGCGTGCCGGCCGCATCGCCGATCAGCAGCGCCCCTGGCATCTCCATGCAGGGCAGGGCCTGCGCGCCACCGGCGGCAATCGCGCGCGCGCCATAGGCGAGCGGCTCGCCGCCCTCCAGCAGTGCACGCGTCGCAGGGTGATTCCTGAAGCGGCGGAAAGCCTCGAAAGGCGCAAACATGGGGTCCCGGTAATCGAGGCCGACGACGAGGCCCACGTACACGCGATTCTGGTCGAGATGGTAGATGAAGCCCCCGCCGAAGGTGTCGCGCGGCATGGGCCAGCCAATCGTGTGCTGCACCAGGCCCGCCACAGCACGGCCTGCAGGCAGTTGCCACAGCTCCTTGAAACCCAACGCAAAGGTCGGCGGGGAGCGGTTGGCATCGAGGCGGTAGCGGGCGATCAATTGCTTGGCGAGGCTACCGCGGCAGCCTTCGGCCAGCACCGTGACCGGCGCGTGAATCTCGGCGCCCAGGGCGAAGTTGGCTCCCTCACTGCCGTCGCGCATCCGGCCCACATCGCCCAGGCGCACGCCGGTGACCGTGCCGGCCGCGTCAATGAGCGTGCTGGCGGCGGCAAAGCCGGTGAAAACATCCACACCGGCCGCTTCTGCCTTGGCGCCCAGCCAGGGCACGAGCTGCGAGAGGGAGACGATGAAATTGCCGTGATTGCGTTGCTGCGGCGGCGTGGGCAGGCGATAGCTGCCGCGCTCGGTCAGGAATCTGAACTCGTCGCGCAGCACGGGCACGCAGGCCGGGGGCGGCGCAGCCCGCCAGTCCGGGAGCAGAGCATCGAGCGCGATGGGGTCCAGCACCGCACCGGAGATGGAATGCGCGCCGAGGCTCGCCGCCTTCTCGATCACGCAGACCGTGCGCTCCGGCTGCAGCTGGCGCAGGCGCAGCGCGCAGGCCAGTCCGGCCGGACCGGCGCCGACGATCGCCACGTCATAGCTCATGATGTCCCGTTCGCCCATCGCTACCCTCTATCCGCCGCAGCCCGGGATCCTTCGTTCAGTGCGGCAAGGATGGCCGCGCGTGCCGCATCGCGCAAGGCCGCGGCCCCGTCCGGGCGGCCGGGCTGCGGCAGCATGGGCGGGAGCATGCGGACCTCTATGCGGCCGGGACGCGCCAGGAAGGTCTCGGGAGGCAGGCAATAGCGCGTGCCGCGCAGGACCACCGGAATGATCGGCGTGCCCGCGCGCTCCGCAGCCGCGAAGGCGCCGGTGTGGAAACGCAGCAGTCCCGGCTCAGGGCCGAAGGTGCCCTCGGGAAAGAAGGCCATGGATACGCCGCGGGTGGCGGTGCGCATCAGGCGCAGCGCGTCGCGTGCGCTTCCCGCGCGATGGTCGCGGGAGACGAAATGCGAGCCGATGCGGGTCAGCAGCAGGCCCGCCAGTGGCACGGAACTCATTTCCCGCTTGATGACGAAGCCGAAGCGCGGCGGGAGCGTGGCCATGAGCACCACGCCGTCCAGGTAGCTGCCATGGTTGGCGACGACGATGCAGGGGTCGGGGAGCGGTGCGCGAAAATACACCCGCACCGGCATTCCCATCAGCGTCAGGACGCTGCGCCCGACCCAGTGCGTCAGGCGGCGGCGCGCGCTCAGGGTCGGCAGGATCACCAGCAGGGGCAGGGAGGCCACCGCCAGCGTCGTGAATACCGTGGCCGCATACAGCGTGAAAACCAGCCGCAGGGGCAGGAGCCAGCGGCGGGGCCGGCCCTGCCGCGCCGCGGTATCAGGCGCATCGTTTTGCGGCATTTTCAGGCGGTGGCAATGTGACCCAGTTCTCCGTATGTTAACGGTTCGCGTGGTTGTGAGTCCCATCACATCGCCCGACCATGCCGGCTTTGCATACTGGCGGTCGAGGCAATCCCCCTCCGCGCAGGGCACCGCATTGAGCAGAAACGCGACTTTGGCCAAAGAGTCGGCTCCAGAGACCGTCGACCCGGTGATCGGCCGTTTTCTCGATGCCGTGTGGATGGAACGCGGATTGTCTGCCAACACCCTGGCGGCCTACCGCGCCGATCTCGTGGCGCTGTCGCGCTGGCTCGCACTGCGCAACATTACCCTGTCGCGCACCGGTCGCGCCGACCTGCTCGCCTTCATCGCCGCGCGTGCCGCCGGTGGCTCGCGCCCGCGCTCGACGGCCCGGCAATTGTCGTCATTTCGCCGCTTTTTCCGCTACCTGATGCGCGAGGGCGCCGTGCACGAGGATCCGACCGCGCAGATCGCCATGCCGCGCATCGGCCGCTCGCTGCCCAAATCGCTGACCGAAGCCGAAGTCGAATCGCTCCTGATGGCGCCCACCGTGGGCGACCCGCTCGGCAATCGCGATCGCACCATGCTCGAGGTGCTGTATGCGACGGGACTGCGCGTCTCGGAGCTCGTCAGCCTGCGCGTCGACCAGGTCAACACCACGCAGGGCGTGCTACGGGTGCTGGGCAAGGGCAATCGCGAACGCCTGATTCCGCTGGGCGAGGAGGCGGTGCGCTGGCTCGTCGCTTTCCTCGGCAACCCCCGCGCCGAG
>JANXYA010000137.1 GCA_025350345.1 Gammaproteobacteria bacterium | reverse complement strand
AGAGCCACCAGGGCACATACAACTGATGACCGTCCGCCGCATCTTCATTGAGCGGAGGCAAGCTCTCGAGCAGTGGAATCTGCCCGCCCAGGCTGCTGCCTACCGTATCCATCAAGTAGCGCCCTACCCTGCCACTGGAGTTCGCGAGGCCATTGGGAAACTGCGCGCTCTTCGAATTGAGCAGAATGCGGACCGACTCGCAGGCGCTCGCGGCAAGTATCACGGCCCTGGCGGTGACCTGCTGGTGCTTGCCTGTCGTCCGGTCAACGAAACTCACGCCGCTGGCGCGTCCCTCGCGGCCTACCGTCACTTCGTACACCATCGCATCGGTCCTGACATCCAGATTGCCGCTCGCGAGCGCCGGCGGCAGATGCACAGTGGTGGATTGATAGTTGGCGCGGATGGCGCAGCCCCGCCCGCACGGTGTCGCCCAGACGCAGGCCGAGCGTTGACGCATGTCCGCGGCGAGGATCTTTTGCGCCGTGACGTTGCCTGGATGCAGCCGGGCGGGTGAGCGAGTGGAATCGAGCGGCTGTGTAAGGACCGCGCGGTGGCCTGGGATCACCGGGATACCCAGGCGCTTGGCCCGTTGGGCAACCAGCAGATCGCTGACCAGTGGCCTGGGCGGTGGCAAGAGGCAGCCGGGCGAGGAATCCGGCGTGTTTTCCAGTCCCTCGCTGGTCCCATAGACCCCGATCAGCAGTTCCACCTTGTCGTAGTAGGGAGCGAGGTCGGCATAGCTGATGGGCCAGTCAAAGCCGAGCCCGTCCCGGCTGTGCGGCTTGAAATCGTAGGGCCCGTTGCGCAGCGAGATCCGCCCCCAGTGATTCGTGCGCCCCCCCAGCATGCGCGCCCGCCACCATTCGAAGCGACTGGCGTCCTGCTCGCTCGCGCGCACATAAGGTTCGCCGGGAACCTCCCAGCCCCCGTCTACTGTCGCATCGTAAAATCCGAATGGTTTTTCCGGCGTGCCCGCTCCCCCAAGAGGCGCCGCATCCGGAGTCTGGAACATGGGGGTTTCGACCGCCGGGTCGTAGCGACGCCCGGCCTCGAGCATCAGGACCTTTGCACCGTCCATGCAGAGCGCATAAGCCGACTGCCCGCCGGCGGCGCCGGATCCGACTACGACGACGTCGTAGCTGCTCTTCTGCGTGCGGGCCGATACAAACGGCATGTCTTCAAGTTAAGCGCTTCCATCCTGGCAACGCAAGCGCCTCCCCCAGTGCCGGGAGCGTCCATTCAGACGTGATCCGGTACGGCCGGCAGCGTGCACGACAACGATGAGTTGGGCCACACCGCCTGGCCCGGTGCCGAGCGAGCGCGCTCAACAGGCGCACATCCAGCAGCGCTGCGCGCCATCGTGCGCGTGACCTCAACTGCATCGTGCGCTGCCCGTTATGCCGTGGCGATGAATAGGCTGTTGAACGGACGCTCCGGATTCCGCACGGCCTGCCCGTCCGACAGCGCTGATCTTTCAGGGCAGGCACCGCCATCCCAGAGCGCCCCGGAGCCCGGACACCTCGCCTCCCCGGCGATTGCACCCGGCCGGAAGCGTACTTTATTAGTCTGCAATATCAATATGGTAGAGTGACTATATCAAGTACTTTAGACAAAGCGCGCCCTGGCCTCTTACCTACCAGCCCCCTCGTCCAAAACACTCGGCGCTCACGCCATCTTTGGCGGCACGTTCGCGTTCAACCGGAACAGGTTCGTCGGATCGTACTTGGCCTTCAGCGCGACGAGCCGCTCGAAGTTGGCGCCGTAATTCTCGCGATAGTGAGCCATCGTCATCTCCGGACCCGCGAGATTCGTGTAGAAACCCTTGGTCAACGGCTCCAGCTCGCGCCAGTTCGCGCGCACTTTCTCGGAGTTCTCTTCGATGCCGTCCTTGTTTGGCCAGATGCCGATGGTGCCCAGCGCAAATAGCATGTCGCGATTGGGGAAAGCCGTCGCGGCCGGTGCCATGTGCCGATACGCCCCGCCGCCGTGATCGAAGAACAGCAGGAACCAGCTGGGCATGCGCTTGAACGCGTCGATCATCAGGTCGATGCCATCATCCTTGAGCTGCGTCAGGAATCCGCCCTTGAGGTAATAGTACTGGCCGACGCCAAGAATCTCATCGCCGCTGGACTGTAGCGCCACATAGGGCATCGGCGCGATGTCGTCACGAACGGATTTGCCGAGGGCGCGCAGCTTCTTGAGCCAAGCTTCGCCTTGCGCATGATCCCCGGACCAGCACACTTCGATGGCGAGCTTTGCGCCATCAGGCTCCCAGTGCAGGTCGGGTGCCAGGTTGGCGGCGTCGGGCGCGTCGGCCGCAATATCGCGGTAGTAGCGCAGCACGTCGCGCGCCTGCTCAATCGGCCAGACCACATTTCCACCGAGGATGACCGGATTCATTTCGTGGAGCCGGTACTCGATTGAGGTTACGACACCGAAATTGCCGCCACCGCCGCGCAGGCCCCAGTAAAGATCGGGATTCTCGTGATCGCTCGCCCGAAGGAAGCGCCCGTCGGCTGTCACGACATCGAATGAAGCAACATTGTCGCAGGCGAGACCGAAGTGTCGGCCGAGCCTGCCCAGGCCACCGCCGAGCGTGAGGCCCGCGGCACCCGTGTGCGATACGGTGCCCGCCGTGGTCGCGAGTCCAAAGCCGGCGCATTCATGATCGAGCTGCCCCAGCAGCGAGCCTGCCTCCAGGTAGGCCCGCTTCGTTTCCGGTTCGACCCGCACGCCCTGCATCTGCTGCAGGTCGATGACAAACCCGCCCTCGCAGCTCGACTTGCCCGAGAGGCTGTGCCCACCGGCGCGCACGGCCGTCAGCAACTGGTGTTCGCGTGCGAAATTGACGGCTTGCCGCACGTCGGAGGCGCCTGTGCAGCGCGCAATCAACGCTGGCTTCTTATCGAACAGCGCGTTCCAGACTCGACGAGTCCGATCGTAGTCCGGGCTGGTGGCCAGCAGCACGTCCCCGCGCAGGCTGGCAGCGAGGGCCTCGATCGAGGAACCGGGCAGCATGGCATCGCCCCCCGCGAGCGTCTTGGCCGGCAGGTCACCGACACCCTTGAGCACGGAGGTGAATCCACGCAACGGCCAGGTCGCCGCGAGCGCAAGTCCGGCACCGACGAATTGACGCCTTTTCATGATTGCCCCCTTAGGACCAGGAAATTCGGATGACTTAGTTTAGACCTACTGTGCCCAGCGCACCATCATGCAGGCGGCTACGCGTGATCAACGGGCCACCCTCAAGGCATCGGCTCGCCGCGCGCGGCTTCCAGTATCTGGTACCACTCCTGCCGCTGCAGCTGCACCTCGTAGGCCGCCGCGGCTTCGCGTATCCGGGCCGGATCCTGGCTGCCGATCAGCGGCACGGGGCGGGACGGATGGGCCATGACCCACGCGTAGGCGACCGCGGAGCGCGGCACGGAGGCGCGGGCCGCGACCCGCTCGAGCGCTGCGATGACCGCCGCCGTGCGTGCATCGGCGGCCTGGGCAGGGTTGGTCGAGCCCAGCCTGCCCTGTCCGAGCGGTGACCAGGCGAGCACGGCAATGCCGAGGCGCATGGCGGCATCCAGCACCCCGTTGGTCAGGGGTTCAATCGCCAGCGGCGAGAATTCCGGCTGTATGGAAGCCAGCGGAAATGGCAGGTGCTGGCAGAGCGCGTCGAGCTGCGCCGCTGAATAGTTGGACACGCCCGCCGCGCGTATCTTGCCGGCCCGCCGGAGCTGCTCCAGCGCCGCCGCCACTTCCGCCGGATGCGTGAGCAGGTCTGGGCGGTGGATCTGGAACAGATCAATGCACTCCACCCCCAGCCGCTGCAAGGAATCCTCGCAGGCCTGTACCAGGTGGCCGGCGCTGGAATTGTAGGGTAACGGCGGAAAAATACCGGCCTTGGTCGCCAGCACCATGCGCTGGCGCAAGGCGGGCGCCGAGCGCAGTACGAGGCCCAGCAGCCGCTCTGCGCTACCGAACCCGTCCGGCGTGCCGTAGCCGTAGATGTCAGCCGTATCGAATAGCGTGCAGCCGATGTCCATGGCGGCTTCGACCCGACGCCGTGCCGTGCCGACATCCGCGCCCGCGAAGCGCCACATGCCCCAGCCCAGCGGCGCCACCTCGATGCCGCTGCGCCCGAGCGCAATGCGCCTCGCGGCCCCGCGCGACACACCCACCGGTGCCGGTGTGCTTGGTGACACAATGGCCTGTGTCGGCGCACTCTCATTCGTGTCCGCATTCATCTGAATACACGAGCCTCCCTGCCGCCGGGCAGAAGCAATATAATCAAACGCTCACGATCAAGTCTTCTCCACTGTCGCAATAGCCGGGATGGAGGGGTTCAGACCATGAGTAGCCGCTTGCAGTTTCGCCCCTCGAGGCGACAGGTCCTGCAGTCGGGTCTGGCGGCGGGCGCCGCCCTCGCCTTGCCGCGCGCGCCCTGGGCAGAGGCGGATTCGGTGTCGCCGCCGGTGACAAAGCCCATTCCCGGCACGGGCGAGCGCCTGCCGGTCGTCGGCCTGGGCACCGACAAGTTCCGCACCAGCGCTCGTGACGCCATTCAGGCCGAGATCAAGCGCATGCACGAGCTGGGCGGCACCGTGATCGATACGGCGGCGGCCTATGGTGACAGTGAGATGCTCATCGGCGATGCCCTCGCGGCACTGGGCATTCGCGAGGGCCTGTTTCTCGCCACCAAGCTCACCGCCGGCGGGCTCTCCGGCGGCGGGGAGGCGAGTTTCCAGCGTTCGCTGGAGCGCCTGAGGACACAGCGGATTGACCTGCTGCAGGTCCACAACCTGAACGGGGTCGATGAGCTCATGCCGGCCCTGCAGGCATGGAAGCGCACGGGCAGGATTCGCCATATCGGCATCACGACCTCGCGCGCCGCCCAGCACGCTCAGATGGCCGAGTTCATGCGCAAGTACCCGCTCGACTTCATCCAGGTCGACTACTCGCTCGCCAATCGCGACGCGGCAACGACCCTGTTGCCGCTGGCGCTGGAGCGGAAGATTGGCGTACTCGCCAATGTGCCATTCGGGTTCGGCTCGCTCTTCGCGCAGTTGCAGGCGCGCGCGCTGCCGGACTGGGCCGGCGACATCGATGCAGGCAGCTGGGGGCAGTTTCTGCTCAAGTACGTGGTTTCCCACCCCGCCGTCACCTGTGCGATACCAGGCTCAACGCAGGTGATGCACCTTGAGGACAACCAGCGCGCGGCGCGCGGGCGCCTGCCGGATGAGCCGATGCGACGCAGGATGGAGCAGTTCTGGGACGCTATGGTTTGAGACCATCCCTGGCCGGTGACTTTGGCCGAGCGTGGAGGTGCCGCACATCTGCCATTCTGGTGCGCTACGATACGCGCCACACCCGAGGGCGAGCACCGCATGGCTTGCAGCCAGGACTACATCCCCGACCCGCGCAACGCCCACGCCCTGGTCTACCTCAATGGCCTGCTGCTGCCGCGCGCTGCAGCCAGGGTATCCCTGTTCGACGGTGGTTTCGTCGTTGGTGACGGCATCTGGGAAGGCATCCGCTTGCACCAGGGAAGGCTGCTTTTTCTGGATGAGCATCTCGATCGCCTTTACTGGGGTGCAAACCAGATCCGCCTCGACATCGGCCTGGACCGCCAGGAACTTATCGGCGAACTCAAGCGCACGCTCGCCGCGAATGACATGCGCGATGGCGTACATATCCGATTAATGGTGACCCGCGGCGAAAAATCCGCTCCGAACCAGGATCCACGGAACGCCCTCGGCCGACCCACCATAGCCATTGTCGCCGAATACAAGTTGCCGAGCCCAAGGTTGATGGCAGAGGGCCTGAGTCTTTTCACCTCCTCCATACGCTGCACGCCGGCGACGATGTTTGACATGCGGCTTAACTCCCACAGCCGCCTGAATCTGATCACGGCGTTGCTGCAGGCCATCGAGGCTGGGGCGGACGAAGCCCTGATGCTCGATCCAAGCGACTTCATATCCAGTTGCAATGCCACCAATTTCTTTTTCATAAGCGATGGCGTTGTGAGGACGTCCAGGGGCGAGTATTGCTTCAACGGCATCACGCGCAATAAGGTAATCCGGCTCTGCCAGCAAACCGGGCTGCCAATAGAGCTGGGGGACTTTACTCTGGCCGAGGCCAGGCACGCCGATGAGGCCTTCGTTACCGGCACGTTCGGCGGGATTACCCCGGTACGCGAGATCGACGGGCGCGTGTTGCCTGCGGCATTGCCTGGGCCGCTGACACAACGATTGCATGGCTGCTACGCGGCCCTGAAGGACGCGCCAGCCACTGGGACGCTGTGATGATCCCCGCTCCGATCCGCATTGCCATGTGGTCGGGGCCGCGGAACATTTCCACTGCGTTGATGCGCTCGTTCGGCGCACGGCCGGATACCGCCGTGGTCGATGAACCCTTCTATGCCGCTTACCTGGCGAGTTCCGGCTCGATGCACCCGATGCGCGCCGAGGTTCTGGCCTCCCAGCCCAACAACTGGCGCGACGTCGTCACCACGTTGCTTGGACCTGTTCCCGGCGGCAAGGCGATCTACTACCAGAAGCACATGACCCACCACATGCTGGACGGCTTCGGGCGTGAGTGGACCAGTTCAGTGCGCAACGGCTTCCTGATTCGCGATCCGGAAGCGGTACTGCGCTCGTACATGCTCAAGCGTGACGAGATTACACTGGCCGATCTTGGTTTCGTACAGCAACGGGAATTGTTCGAGCGCGAAGCGGATCGACTGGGCACCGCACCACCGGTGATCGAGGGAGCCGATGTGCTGGCCAACCCGCCGCGAGTGCTCGCGCAGCTCTGCGCCGCGCTTGAGATGCCGTACTCCGAGGCGATGCTAAGCTGGCCCAGTGGACGACGGGCCACCGACGGTGTCTGGGCACCGGCATGGTACGAATCGGTCGAGCGCTCGACGGGCTTCGCGGCGCCGTCAGCGCCGATCGCCCTCGCCCTGCCCGATCACCTGATGCGGATCGCAGACCAGGCGCGACCGCACTATGAAGTGCTGGCCGCCTGTCGCCTGTCCGGGAGCGGTGTATAGTCCCGCAGTCGCCTCTCCATGCCTGACAGCTGCCCGATGGACTGCAGTTAGCGCGCAACATTTCTCCGAGGGCCGTGAAATGACCACTTTCGACGCCAATGCAACGCCGCCGCGCAATAGCTACGATTCCGATGTTCCGCCGAACCTGCTGGAATTCATGCTGCGGGGCTGGCGCTCGCGAACCCAGAAGTCCCCAAGGGTCATTCCAAATGCGGCGAGCTTCCGCAAGCGGCGGCAGCTGCTGTCGAAGCGCTTCCCGGGAGAGCTGTTGCTCATCCCGACCGGTCACCGCAAGGTCCGGGCGAACGACACCTACTACCCCTTCCGTCCCGGCACCGACTTCTATTACCTGACCGGCGCTTTCGAACCGGATTGTGTGCTGGTCCTGCGTCCGGATGGAAAGACGCATGAACATCTGCTGTTCGTCGAACCCAATCCGGGCAAGACGGACGCCGCGTTCTTCACCGACCGCAACAAAGGCGAACTATGGGAAGGTCCGCGGCCTGGCGTGCAAGAGAGCGCCGCTCTCTACGGCATCGCCTGCCGGCCGCTGGCCGAACTGGAATCGACGCTCAAGGCGGCCGGCGCGCTACCCAACGCTCGGGCGCGCGTATTGCGCGGCCACTCCCCCGCCAGCGAAAGCATGCTGGCCGGCGATGGCGAGCAGCAACTGCAGCGCGACCAGGAACTGGCAGCTCATCTGTCTGAAATGCGCCTCATCAAGGACGCCAGCGAAGTGGCGGGGCGGCGCCGCGCCCTCCGGGGCCCCC
>JANXYA010000087.1 GCA_025350345.1 Gammaproteobacteria bacterium | reverse complement strand
TTCACAGCCCTCCTTGGCCAGCAGCGTCTCGGCGGTGCGCCGGATCGTCTTGCTGTCGTCGATGACCAGCACCTTGAGGCCACGGAATGGCGAGGCAGCGTCATTCACGTCCGACTCACTCCTTTGGGCATTGAATTCCATGGTCGTTCACCTTGGCGCGGCGGCGCTGTGACGTACGCTGCGCCTTCGCCAGACTGGAGCTTTTTAACATATCGGCACACCTGGGGCTATGCCAACGGCGTCACGTTTCGGAGAGCTAAGGTCGCGTCACGGAGACATAATTGAGCATTCGGCGGCTGCTGGCCGGCTGCGAGGTAGTGAGATGAACAAGCCCACGCGGCTGCTCGTGGTGATGGATCCGATCGATCAGATCAAGTACGCCAAGGACACCACGCTGGCCCTGCTGCTGGCCGCGCAGGCGCGCGGCTACCGGCTCGATTACGCCGAGCTCGCCGACCTGCGGTTGCGCGACGGCGTCGCCGAGGCACGTACCCGCCCGCTCGAGGTGCGCGCCGACCCGCAGGACTGGTTCAGCCTCGGCCCGCCCCTCGTCGGCGCCCTGGGCGATTTCGACGTGGTGCTGATGCGCAAGGACCCGCCCTTCGATACCGAATACATCTACGCCACCTACATCCTCGAGCGCGCGGAGCTTGCCGGCGCGATGGTCGTCAACCGCCCCGGGGCGCTGCGCGACATGAACGAGAAGGTGTACACGGCCTGGTTTCCGCAGTGCTGCGCGCCCACCCTCGTGACCCGTGACATGGACGAAATGGCCGCCTTCGCCGCCACGCACGGCGCCGTGGTCTGCAAGCCACTGCACGGGATGGGCGGGCGCTCGATCTTCGTGCTCCCGCCCGGAGACAAGAACCAGCGCGTGGTGTTCGAGACCCTCACCGACTATGGCCAGCGATTCGCGATCACGCAGAAATACCTGCCGGAAATCGCCGTCAGTGGCGACGCCCGCGTGCTGCTGATCGATGGCGAACCCCTGCCCTATGCCCTCGCCCGCATCCCGGCGCCCGACGATAATCGGGGGAATCTGGCCGCGGGGGCCAGGGGCGTGGCCCGGCCGCTCGGGGAGCGCGACCACTGGCTCGCCTCCCAGATCGGCCCGGCGATGCGCAAGGCGGGCATGCTGTTCGTCGGCCTCGATGTCATCGGCGGCTTCGTCACCGAGATCAATGTCACCAGCCCCACCGGCGTGCGCGAGCTGCAGCAGCAGTTCGGGGTCGACGCGGCGGAGCTGCTGATGCAGGCCATTGCACGGCGGCTGGCCACCCGCGGCGCATGAGCCCGGCGCCCCCAGTGCAGCGCCTGACGCTGGCCGGGCTGGCAGGTGGACGCGAAGCGGGCGCGCCCGTGCGGGAACGGCTCATGAGCATGCTGTTCCTGGCCGGTATCGCCCACGCGATCATCATCCTCGGCCTGAGCTTCAGTGCGGGCGGGCCATCAGGGGCGGCGCCGGGCATGGAAGTGCTGCTGGTGACCGAGGACCTGCCTGAGGCTGCCAGCAACCCGCACGCCTTCTACCTGGCGCAACGCACGCAGCTCGGCGCGGGCAATACCCGCACGCTCCCGACCGGCAGCCCGGACTCTCACCCCGCACCCCGTTCGGCCGCGGAGGCAGGCGAGGACGAGTCCTCGACGCCGGAGTCGGACAGTCCGGGCGCGGCCCGCACCCTGGCCACGCTCGCCCCGGCGCCCCTGATTCGCTGGCTCGGCCAGACCGGCGAAGAGGCGGCCAGCAGACGCTCCCGCCAGGCCGCGAGCGGGGAGGCGGAAAGCCATGGGCGCGGCGACGCGCGCGAACTGGTGCTGCGTGGGGATCCGAAGACTGGCCAATGGATCAGCCCCGACACCAAGGCATCAAACCTGACGCCCTACCTGGATGCCTGGCGGCGCAAGATCGAACGCATCGGTACCCTGAACTTTCCCTCCGCCGCCCGGCGCAGCGAGCTCAGCGGGAGCCCCGTAATCGAAGTCGCGCTGGGCCGCGACGGGCGCCTGCTCGAGGCCTCGGTGCAACGCGGCAGCGGCTACCCGGAGATCGATCAGGCGGCGCTGGTGATCCTCCGGCTCGCCAGCCCCTTCGAGCCCTTTCCGCGCGCTCTGGCGCGCGATTACGCTTCGTTGCGCTTTGCCTACCAGTGGGAATTCGTCAATGGCGCACTCGCCCAGGGCACCGTGACTACCCGCACAAATGTCCCCCAGGGGCCTTGAGGGCGGGGAACGGCGCCCCCATACTCGAAACATGCCCGACAGCAACTCCCTCGCCAACAACCTGCTGGTCGCCATGCCCTCGCTGGCGGACGGCAATTTCACGCAAAGCGTGACCCTCGTCTGCGAGCACAGCGACAAGGGTGCGCTGGGGATCGTGCTGAATAAGCCGCTGGACATGAAGCTCGGCGACGTGCTGGCGCAGATGAAGCTCGACCCGCAGCAGGCCGACATCGGCGAGCGCCCGGTATTGCGCGGCGGACCGGTGCACACCGACCGGGGCTTCGTGCTGCATCGGCCCGGCGGCGAGTGGGATTCGACGCACAAGATTTCCGACTGCATCCAGGTCACGACCTCGCGCGACATCCTCGCCGCCATCGCCCGCGGCGAGGGCCCGCGTGATGCCTTCGTCGCCCTGGGGTACGCAGGCTGGGAGCCCGGCCAGCTCGAGCGCGAGATCCTCGACAATGCCTGGCTGGCCGTGCCGATGAACGAGCAGCTCGTCTACGAAGTGCCCTTCGAGCAGCGCTGGCAGGCCGCGTGGCAGCTGCTCGGAGTCCACAGCTCGCGCGTCAGCCTCATCGCAGGACACGCCTGAGCAGCGGCAGCGCGCTCGGTTTCGACTTCGGGCTGCGCCGCATCGGCGTGGCATCTGGGGATACCCTGACCCGGTCCGCCGCGCCCCTGGCGGCCATCACGCGCGGCGAGCGCGGGCCGGACTGGCCAGCCATCGACCGGTTGCTGGCCGACTACAAACCCGCCGTGCTGGTGGTGGGCTACCCTTATAATGAGGACGGTACGCCAGGCGCCCTGGCCGCTGCCGCCGATCGCTTCGCGGCGGCGCTGGCGCAACGCGCCGCAGTGACGGTGGCGCGCGTCGACGAGCGCGGATCCACGCAGGAAGCCGCCGCCGAACTGAAGCGGCGGCGCGCCGCGGGAACCCGCCGCCGCCGGGTGCAACGGCAGGATGTCGACAGCCTGGCAGCGGCCATCATCCTCGGGCGATGGCTGCGTGGCGAATACTGACTTCAGGGGTCGGACTACATGACGGACCAGCGGCGCCCCGACGGATCCCTCCGCCACCTGATCACGCTCGAGGGAATCAGCCGCACGGAGATCGACTCGCTCCTCGATCGCTCACAGGGCTACGTCCGCGCGCTCGGCGAGCGGGCACCGAGCAATCGCGCCCTGGCGGGCATGACGATCGGCAATCTGTTCACCGAGCCCTCGACGCGCACGCGTGTCTCCTTCGAGCTGGCCGGACGGCGCCTCGGCGCGGAAGTCATCAACCTCGAGGTGCAGCTGTCCTCGCGCGTCAAGGGCGAGAGCATGCTGGATACGATCCACACGCTCGAAGCGCTGCACTTCGACGCCTTCGTCATCCGCGACTCCGAGCCCGGCGTGGTCGCGCACGTGGCCGCCAACGTCGCAGCGCACGTCAGCGTGTTCTCGGCCGGCGAGGCGCACCAGTCCCACCCCACGCAGGGCCTGCTCGATGCCCTCACCGTGCGCCAGCACAAGGGCGGGCACTTCGAGCGCCTGCGCATCGCCATCATCGGTGACATCCGCCACTCGCGCGTCGCGCGCTCGGCCTACGAGGTCTTCACCGCGCTCGGAGTCGGCGAGCTGCGGCTGGTCGCACCTGCTGGCCTGATGCCCGCGTCGGGCGAATTTCCGGCCGGCAAGCGCTGCCTGACGCTCGAGGAGGGCCTCGCCGACGCCGATGTGGTGATGGCGCTGCGGATCCAGAAGGAACGCATGACGCAGGCCGAGATCCCCAATGGCGAGGAATACTTCGCGCGCTTCGGCCTGACCGTGCCGCGGCTGCGGCGCGCGCGCCCGGATGCCATCGTCATGCATCCGCAGCCGATGAATCGTGGCGTGGAGATCGATTCCGAGGTCGCCGACGGCCCGCAGTCGGTGATCCGCGCCCAGGTCCGCAACGGCGTCGCCGTGCGCATGGCAGTGCTCGAAGCGCTGCTGCGGCCGCGACCGGGCGGCGCATGAGGCCGCACCGCGGCACCATCTTTGTCGAGGAAGGCGCCGTCCTGCAGCACGTCCGCTGCGAAGCGCAGCAGCACATCCTGCGCATTGCGGCGCCGCTGACTGCGCGGCACGCCACGCCCGGCAGCTTTGTGCACATCCGCTGCGAGGCAGCACTGCCGATGCGCCGGCCGCTGTCGATCATGCGCGCTGCGCCCGAGGCGGGCTGGATCGAGGTGCTGTTCAAGGTGATCGGCGCCGGCACGGCGGCACTCGGGCAGAGCCGGGTGGGCGAGGCGCTCAACCTGATGGGCCCCATCGGGCAGGGATTCACGCTGCGCCCCGAGCGAGCGCGCGTGCTCGCCATCGGCGGCGGCGTGGGCATCCCGCCGATGATCTTTCTGGCGGAACGGCTGCGGAGCGATGAGCGCAGTGCCTGGAAGCCGCTGGTGCTGATGGGCTCGGAGATTCCCTTCCCCTTTCACGCCCGTCCCTCAAGGATCCTGGTGCCCGCCGCACCCCCCGCGGCCATCGCCTGCATGCCGCTCCTGGACGAGTGGGGGATTCCCTCGCGCCTGGCCAGCAATGCCGGCTACGCGGGCTGTTTCGACGGCCACGTCACCGAACTCGCCTCGCAGTGGCTCGCTGCACTCTCGGCCGGCGAGCGCGCCGAAGTCGCGATCTACGCCTGCGGCCCGCCGGCGATGCTGGCGGCGGCGGCGCGCCTCGCGCGCGCCCACTCGCTCCCCTGCCAGGTGGCGCTCGAGGAATTCATGGCCTGTGCGGTCGGGGGTTGCGCCGGCTGCGCCGTCGAGGTCCGCACCAGCGCGGGCACCGCGATGAAACGCGTCTGTGTCGACGGGCCGGTGTTCGAGGCCGAGACCGTCTTCCCCGCCGACTAGCGCGGCACCACGCCCCGGCACACTGCCGCGAGCTTGTTGCCATCCGGATCCCGGATGTAGGCCGCGTAGAAATCGGCGTTGTACTGCG
>JANXYA010000057.1 GCA_025350345.1 Gammaproteobacteria bacterium | reverse complement strand
CCGGTGGCGCAGTGCTCATCGACCACGATATAGCCGCGTTCATCGAGGGCGACGCCGCTCCCCGCATCCAGCAATCCGTCCGTATAGGGGCGGCGGCCCACGGCGACCACGACCTTGTCGGCAATGAGGGATTGCTCACCTTTGGCATCGGCATAGCGCACGCTCACGCCCTCCTTGCCGGGCACCGCGGCACTGACCTTGGCACCCAGCCGTATGTCCAGGCCGAGCTTCTTGAAGTGCCGGCCCGCCTCCGCCGCCAGCTGCGCATCCGCCATCGGCAGCAGTGCATCGAGCGCCTCCAGGGTCACCACCTCGGCGCCGAGCCTGCGCCACACGCTGCCCAGTTCCAGGCCGATCACGCCCGCCCCGATGACGCAGAGCTTGCGTGGCACGGCTTCGAGCTCGAGCGCGCCCCAGGAATCGATGATGTGGGTCCCATCAAAGGGCAGGCTCTTGAGCCCGGTCGGCACCGAGCCGCTAGCGAGTACCACGTGGCGCGCCGTAAGCCGCGAGCTCTTGCCGTCGCTCAAGGCGATTTCGACCACCCGATCGGCGAGCAGCCGGCCCTTGCCGAAGAGCGCGGTCACGCCCGCGGCCTTGAAGAGCGAGGCGATGCCCCCCGTCATGTTGCGCACGATGGTCGCGCGGCGCTTCTGCATCGCGGCCAGGTCGAGGGAGAGGCCATCGACCTTGATCCCGTGTACGCCAAACTCGTGCTGCGCGCGATGCCACAGCTCCGAGGATTCCAGCAGGGCCTTGGACGGGATGCAGCCGGCGTTCAGGCAGGTGCCGCCCAGCGCGCTGCTGCCGTCGCGATTACGCCAGGCATCGATGCAGGCGACCTTCAGGCCGTTCTGCGCCGCGCGGATGGCAGCCGGGTATCCGGCCGGGCCACCGCCGATCACAATGACGTCGTAGTCCATACGCGCTTCAGCCATGTCAGACTCCCAGCAGGATGCGGCCTGGATCCTCCAGGCAGTCCTTGACGGTCACCAGGAACTGCACGGCCTCCTTGCCATCGATGATGCGATGATCGTAGCTCAGCGCAAGGTACATCATCGGCCGCGCCACGACCTCACCGTCGATGACCATCGCCCGCTGCTGGGTCTTGTGCATGCCGAGTATTGCGCTCTGCGGCGCGTTCACGATCGGAGTCGACAGGAGCGACCCAAACACCCCGCCGTTGGTGATGCTGAAGGTGCCGCCGGTGAGATCGTCCAGCGCAATCGAGCCGTCGCGGGCGCGCTGGGCAAAAGAGGCGATGCCACGCTCGACACCGGCGAAATCCAGCGCGTCCGCGTCGCGCAGCACCGGTACCATGAGCCCGCGCTCCGTCGACACCGCCACGCCGATGTCGAAATACTCGTGGTAGACGATCTCGTTGCCTTCCACGGCAGCGTTGACCAGCGGATATTTCCTCAGCCCCTCGATCGACGCCTTCACGAAGAAGGACATGAACCCGAGCTTCACGCCGTGCTGCTTTTCAAAGGCGTCCTTGTAGCGGCCGCGCAGTTCATTGACATGGGTCAGGTCGACTTCATTGAAGGTGGTGAGCAGCGCCTGCGTCGATTGCGCCTGCACCAGCCGCTCCGCGATCTTCTGGCGCAGGCGCGTCATCGGCACGCGCCGCTCGCCGCGCGCGCCGCCGCCGGCGGCCGGCATCCCCGGGGCAATGACCGGTGCGCGCGCGAGCGGCGCCGGCTTCGCCGCCGCCGGTGCGGCACTGGCGGCGCTGACCAGATCGGATTTTGACACGCGCCCGCCCCTGGCGGCGGCGGCGATCGTGGCCTTCGGGAGCCCCAGCTCTTCCGCCACGCGCTGCGCGGCTGGGCCCAGCTTGGGCTCCGACGCCGCGGACGAGGCAGCCGATGCGGCCGGCGCAGCCGCAGAAGCAATTGGCGGCGCCGGAGTCGCGGCGGCCGCCCCGACCTCGATCACGGCGAGCAGCTCGCCGCTCTTGACCGTGGTGCCGGGGGCGATGCGGATCGATTGCAGCACGCCCGCCACCGGCGCAGGCACTTCCAGCACCACTTTATCCGTCTCCAGATCGGCCAGGTTCTCATCGCGGCTGACCGTCTCGCCGGACTGGCGGCGCCAGGCGACCAGCGTCGCGTCGGCCACCGATTCAGGGAGTTGCGGCACTCGAATCTCGACGCTCATGAGCTCTTCCTTTTCTTGGTCGTGGCGCCCTGGCCGGCAGCGCTGGAGAGCGCCAGTCGCGGCAGATTGGGCACCGGCTGATCCACGCTCACCGCGCTCAGTGCGCACTGCACCAGCTCGCGCTGCTCGGCCTCATGGATGCGCGGCAGTCCGGTCGCCGGGGCCGATGCCGAGGCGCGTCCGGCGTAACACACCGGACGGGCCGGGCCGGCGATGTCCTGCAGCCGATTGCGGATCTGGTACCAGGCGCCCTGGTTCTGCGGCTCTTCCTGGCACCACACGAGCTGGGTGGCATTGGGGTAGCGTGCCAGCAACGCGGCGTACTCCTGCCGTGGAAAGGGATAGAGCTGCTCGATGCGCACCACCGCGGCGGTGGCCAGCTTCTGGGCGCGCCGCGCCTTCAGCAGGTCGAAATAAACCTTGCCGCTGCAGAACACCACCCGTTGTACTGCGGCCGGTGACAGCGGGTCGATCTCATCGATCAGCTTGGAAAAAGCACCGACGGTCAGCTCGGCCAGCGTCGAGACCGATAGTTCATGGCGCAGCAGGCTCTTGGGCGTCATGACGATCAGCGGCTTGCGCAATTTGCGCAGCATCTGCCGGCGCAGCATGTGGAACATCTGCGCCGGCGTCGAGGGCACGCACACCTGCATGTTCTGCTCGGCGCACAGCTGCAGGAAGCGCTCGAGCCGCGCGGAGGAATGCTCCGGACCCTGGCCCTCGTAGCCGTGCGGCAGGAACAGCGTCAGGCCGCACAGTCGCCCCCACTTCGCCTCGCCCGAGGAGATGAACTGATCGATCAGCACCTGCGCGCCATTGACGAAATCGCCGAACTGTCCCTCCCAGATCACCAGGCAATCCGGGCTGGTGCTGGAATAGCCGTATTCGAAACCGAGCACGGCTTCCTCGGACAGGAGCGAGTCGACCACCGTGAAGCGCGGCTGCCCATCCCGGATGTGCTGCAGCGGAATGAAGCAGCGATCGCTGTTCTGGTCGTGCAGCACGGCGTGCCGGTGAAAGAAGGTGCCACGGCCGCTGTCCTGTCCGGACAGGCGGACCGCGCTGCCGTCGTCCAGGAGCGCAGCGTAGGCGAGCGTTTCGGCGCAGCCCCAATCGAGCGGCAACTCACCGGCGAGCATTTTCGCGCGGTTGGCGACGACCTGCGCCACGCGCGGATGGAGCGTGAAACCTTCCGGAACCTGCAGGATGCGCTGGCCGAGCATGGCGAGCTGCTGGGCCGTCAGCGCGCTCTGGACCGGCTCGCCCGAATCGACGCTCTGGTAGCGCGACCAGTCGATCGTGTACTTGTTGCCGATCATGCCCAGCGAGGGATGCACCTGGTGACGCCCCTCATCGAGGGCGCTGCGGTACTGCTCGGCGAGCTTCTCCGCATCGCCGGCGCCGAGCACGCCCGCGGCGACCAGGCGCTCGGCGTAGAGGCTGCGCACCGGCGCGTGCTCGCGGATCGTGCGGTACATCAGCGGCTGCGTGGCCGCAGGCTCGTCCGACTCGTTGTGGCCCAGGCGCCGGTAGCCGACCAGGTCGATGACGATGTCCTTGTGAAAGCGCTGGCGGTAGCGCAACGCGAGGCGGGTCACGAAGATCACGGCCTCGGGATCATCCGCGTTCACGTGCAGGATCGGCGCCTCGATCATCTTCGCCACATCGCTGCAATACATGGTCGAGCGCGCATCGCGCAGCTCGCTGATGGTGAAGCCCACCTGGTTGTTGTTGACGACGTGAATGGTCCCACCCGTGCCATAGCCGCGGGTCTGGGACATCTGCAATGTCTCCATGACGACCCCCTGCCCGGCAAAGGCCGCATCGCCATGGATCAATATCGGCAGCACCTTGTCGCCGCGCGCATCGCCCCGGCGCTCCTGGCGCGCGCGCACCGAGCCTTCCACGACCGGATCGACAATCTCGAGGTGCGAGGGATTGAAGGCCAGCATGACGTGCACGTTGCCGCCCGGTGTGCGCAGGTCGGCGGAGAATCCCTTGTGATACTTGACGTCGCCCGAACCCTGGTCCCGCTCCTGCTTGCCCTCGAACTCCGAGAACAGCTCGCCCGGGGACTTGCCGAGCACGTTGACCAGCACGTTCAATCGGCCGCGGTGCGCCATGCCGATGACCACCTCCTCGACGCCGCCACGGCCACTTTCCTGCACCAGATCGTCGAGCAGCGGGATCAGCGCATCGCTCCCTTCAAGTGAGAAGCGTTTCTGCCCCACAAAACGCGTATGCAGGTAGCGCTCCAGCCCTTCCGCGGCCGTGAGCTCCCAGAAAATGCTGCGCCGTTCCTCGCCACTGAAGCGCTGCTCGATGCGCCCGAGCTGGAATTCATCCTGCAGCCACAGGCGCTCGTCGGTATCCGAGACATGCGCAAACTCCGCGCCGATCGACCCGCAGTAGATCTGCTCGAGAAGCGCGAGTATCTGGCGCAGCGTGGCGCGCTTCTCGATCCATGCGTTGCGGCTGCCGGTGTAAAATTCGGTGTCGAGATCGGCTTCGCCCAGCCCAAGGTGGGAAAGATCGAGCACCCGCGGTCGCTCGCGCTGCATCAGCCCGAGCGGGTCGATGCGGGCGATCAGGTGCCCGCGATTGCTGAAGGCCTGCATCAGGCGTGAAACGGCGCCCTGCTTTTCACTCGCGACACCCTCATCGCCACTCCTGCGCGGCGCGGCCAGCCGAGCTGCGACGGCGGCAACAATCGGGCGATGCGGCTGCTCCGCCACGCCACGCCCTGGCAGGGCCTCGAAGCAGGCCCGCCAGGCCGCACTGACGCCCTGCGGATCGCGCAGATACGTCTCGTACAGCTCCTCAACATACGGCGCATTGCCCGCTGACAGCGGCGTCGATGCAATCCACTCGGACAAGGATGGATTCATCGGAACAGATTACCTGAAAAATGCGTGCGGGAACTGCAGTAGAAAGGCATTCTTTATCATATAGATACGCACGATATATGCATCAGTGTCTAGTTCAATGGCGCCCGGCTGCCCCGCCCACCGCTGGGCGCTCGCGCCACCTGGAAGCCAGCGGAGCGATCCGGACTAGCGGCCGTAAAGGCCCAGCAGCTTCGCTGTGGCGATTGAGTTGTCATTCACCATGTAGCCGATCAGCGCCGCCGTGGCGCCGTCGGCCACATCCAGCCTGGCCACCTTCAGCGCGTACAGCGTGAATCGGTAGTGATGCTTGCCGTGCCCGACGGGCGGACAGGGTCCGCCCCAGCCGGGTGAGCCAAAATCCGTCCTGCCCTGCGCGCTTCCGGCCGGCAGTCCCGCGCCGTCCGCCGTGCCTGCGCCCTGCGCGAACTTCGTCGCGCTGGCCGGAATGTTGTACACCACCCAGTGCCACCAGCCGCCACCGCCGGTGGGCGCGTCGGCATCGTGCACCAGCAACGCGAAACTCTTGGTGCCGGCAGGTGCTCCGCTCCAGCTCAGGGCCGGTGAAATATTTTCGCCCGAACAGCCAAAGCCCTTGTAGACGAACTTGTTGGCAATGGTGCCGCCGGGTGCAATATCCGGGCTGCTCAGGCGGAAATCCGCGGCGACGGCGGCGGCCAGCGTCGTACACCACAGACCCAAAGCGAAGACCAGGGTTCTCATGATTGACTCCCTCCAGTGGCCAGGCAGGCCTCGCCATTATAAGGCGCTGGTGGCCGCTGCCAGCGGGTGATGAGGGCGGAACAGTCGCCCTCGCTCCGCCAGCAGCACAAAGCACAGGCTGAGTAGGCCGCTGCACAGAGCACCGGCCGCGAGCGGCAGGGTCGAACCGTCGAACAGCCGTCCAATCGCAGCGCCCAGCAGGGCGCCACCTAAGGTCGTGATGAAGCCCTGGAGCGAAGCGCCGATGCCGGCGACGGCACCGACGGGCTCCATCGCCATGGCCCCGAAGTTGGAGGCGGTGAGGGCGAAGCAGGCCATCGTCGCGGATTGCAACAGCACGAAGGTCCACAGCCGCTCGAGCCCGAACGCCGCGATCAGGGCGTGCAGGGCCGTCACGCCGATGAACAGCAGCAGCGCGGTGTGCGATACGGCACGCATGCCGAGGCGCTCGACGATCCTCGAGTTCATGTAGGCCGCGGCGCCCATCGATATCGCGCACAGCGCAAACACCCCCGGCATCCAGTTCGCGCGGTGAAAGACTTCCGCGAAGATCTGCTGCACCATGCCCACATAGGACAGGAGCGAGCCGAACAGGATCGTGACCGCCAGGGTGTAGCAGAGCGAGGTTCGCTCGCCGAGCACCAGCCGCACTGCTCCCAGAATGTGCGGCACCGTCAGCGTCAGTCGATACTCCGGATGGAGCGTTTCGGGCAGCCGCAGGAACGCCCACAGCACAATCACGGCCCCATACACCCCAAAGACCAGGAATATGTGACGCCAGGGCGCCAGCAGCAGGATCAGCTGTCCCAGACTGGGCGCGAGGATCGGGACGATCAGGAAGACCATGAAGGTCAGCGACATCACGCGCGCCATCGTGCGGCCGGAATACAGGTCACGAATCACGGATCGCGAGACCACGGCGCTGGCCGCGGCCAGCCCATGGATCATGCGCCAACCCAGCAGCGCGATGAAATTCCCGGCCAGCGCGCAGGACACGGACGCCAGTACGTAGAGGGTGAGACCGCACAGCAATACCGGTCGCCGGCCCACGCGGTCGGAGACCAGGCCCCAGAACAACTGGCCCAGCCCGACACCGGCGATATAGGCGGTCACCACCCACTGGCCGCGATTGGCGTTGCTGACGCCCAGCTCCCGGACGATCGTGGGCAGTGCCGGCAGCATGGCATCGACCGCCAGCGCCTGCGTCGACATCATCGCCGCAACCAGCGCCACGAATTCACCGAAGCTGGGCGGCTGCGCCCGTGGGGCTGCCGGCCGCGATGCGTGCATCCATCCTCCCGTGCTGCCACCGTCGCACAGAGCCGGCGCCGCGCGTAGATTATACGGGGCCGACTGGCAAGCAGTGGTGGAGCTCTTGATGCATTTGCTGTTGATCCACGGCGGACACGGCGGCGGACGAACCGCTGCGATGGTGACGGCCGTCGTCGAGGGCATCGAGGAAGCCGCCGATGAGCTCGATTGCCGGGTGAAATCGGCGCTGGACGCGGGGGTCGAGGACCTGCTCTGGGCGCAGGGACTGCTCATCGGCACGCCCGAGCATTTCGGCTACATGTCGGGCGCCGTCAAGGATTTCATGGATCGCACCTACTATCCGGTGGAAGGCCGGGTCGAAGGCCTGCCCTATGCCCTGTTCGTGAGTGCCGGGAACGACGGCACCGGTGCGGTCAATTCGATCGAGCGCATCGCCCTGGGATTCAGGTGGAAGCGGGTCGCCGAACCGCTCATCGTGCGTGGCGATCTGAAGCCGGAGGATCTGCAGCGCTGCCGCGAACTGGGCCAGACCTTCGCGGCGGGACTGGCCTACGGCGTGTTCTGAACTCCCGCATTGACCCGAGCAGCGCTGCCTGCGGCGGCTTCAGCACTCCGGAACGTTGACCGCCAGCCCCCCCTGCGATGTTTCCTTGTAGATGGAGGACATGTCCTTGCCGGTCTGCCGCATGGTCGCGATCACCTGATCGAGGGACACCTTGTGGCTGCCATCCCCACGCATGGCCAGGCGCGCGGCGTTGATCGCCTTGATCGCACCCATGGCATTGCGTTCAATGCAGGGGATCTGCACGAGGCCCGCGATCGGATCGCAGGTGAGCCCCAGATTGTGTTCCATGCCGATCTCGGCGGCATTCTCGATCTGCTCGTTGGTGCCATTCAGCGCCGCCACCAGGCCCGCGGCCGCCATGGAACAGGCGACACCGACTTCGCCCTGGCAGCCGGACTCGGCCCCCGAGATCGAGGCGTTCTTCTTGTACAGCATGCCGATGGCGCCGCCGACCAGCAGAAATCGCAGCACGCCCTCGTCCGAGGCGCCCGGCTCGAAGCGGCGGTAGTAGGCCAGCACCGCCGGCACGATGCCGGCCGCGCCGTTCGTGGGCGCCGTCACCATCCGGCCGCCAGCGGCATTCTCTTCATTGACGCTGAGGGCAAAGGCATTGACCCAGTCCATGACCTGAACGGGCGAATTCGCATCGGTCTCGACGAGCTGGCGATACAGCTTCGGGGCGCGCCGGCGCACCTTGAGCACGCCGGGCAGGAGGCCCTGGGCCGCGAAGCCCTGCTCGATGCAGGATTGCATGATCGACCAGAGTCGCAGGAGCGCGGCGCGGGTTGCACTCGTGTCGCGAAACGCCGCCTCGTTGGCCAGCACCAGTTCATGCAGCTCCAGCCCGTGGCGCTTGGCGATTTCCAGCAGCTCATCGCCCGAATTGAACGGAAAGCGCACCTGCTGCGAAAAGCGCGCTTCGGTTGGATGGGCCAACTCCTCGGCGCTCGCGATGAAGCCGCCGCCGAGCGAGTAATACTCATCGCTCCGCAGTACCTTGCCCACGGCATCGAAGGCCGTGAAGCGCATGCCATTGGGATGTCCGGGCAGCGCCTGGTCCCCGTGCCAGAGCAGGTGTTTCGCTTCGTCAAATTTGATCTCGCGCTGACCGGCCAGCGACAAGGTGCCGGCCGTGCGAATGCGCGCGAGCGTCGGCTCGATGGCGGCCGGATCGAGCGTCTCGGGAGTCAGGCCCTCGAGGCCCAGCAGGATCGCCCGATCCGTGCAGTGACCACGCCCTGTCAGGGCCAGGGAAGCGAAAAGCTCCGTGGTCAGCTGCGTCGTGCTCTTGAGTGAACCGCTGGCGGCCAGATCGAGCACGAAACGGCGCGCCGCATTCATCGGCCCCATGGTGTGCGAACTGGAGGGTCCGATGCCGACCTTGAAGATATCCAGGACGCTCAGCATCATGCCGCCGCGCTCCAGTCCAGGATCACTTTTCCGCTGTGCCCCGAGGCCATGGTCTCGAAACCGAATTGATACTCCTCGATGGGCAAGCGATGCGTGATGACGCCGGAGATATCCAGGCCGCTTTGCAGCATGCTCGACATCTTGTACCAGGTCTCGAACATCTCCCGGCCGTAGACACCTTTCAGGACGAGGCCCTTGAAAATGACTTCGTCCCAGCGGATGCCGGTGTCCTGGGGCATCAGTCCGAGCAGCGCGATGCTGCCG
>JANXYA010000032.1 GCA_025350345.1 Gammaproteobacteria bacterium | reverse complement strand
GGCAGCGTGGTCGCGGTGCCGGTGGCGTGGACGGCGGCGAATCCGGTGCCCGACGCCCTGACCGCCATCCAGGTGCAGGACCTGCATTACGGCGATGTGCTGTTCCACTTTTACTCCGGCGATGAGTTCGAGGCGCTGACGCGCCTGGAGGCCTACGAGCACTGGCACCGCATGCCGCATCACGAGCAGGACGCAGCACTCCTGGCCGGCGGCCTGTATCTGTCGCTCGGCATGCACAACGAGGCGGGCAGGCGCTTCGAATCGCTCCTGACGGACAAGGTTCCCGCCGCGCTGCGCAATCGCGCCTGGTTCTATCTGGCCAAGGTGTGGTACGCGCGGAGCTACTACGATCGCAGCGAGCAATCGCTCGGCCACATCAGCGGCGAGCTCTCGCCTGGGCTGGAAGCGGAGCGCCAGCACCTGCTGGTCAACGTGCTCATGCGCCAGAATCGCTTCCAGGAAGCGGCGACACGCCTGGCGCAATGGCAGGGCCCGGCGGACTGGATGGCCTTCGCCCGCTTCAACCTCGGCGTCGCGCTGGTACGCCAGAATCGCATGGAGGAGGCCGCGCCGGTACTGACGGCGGTCGGTACGATGCCGGCCGCCGGCAGCGAGCTGCTCGCCTTGCGCGACAAGGCGAATCTGGCGCTCGGTTATGCCTGGTTGCAGGCCAACAATCCCGCCGCGGCGCGTGTCGCGCTCGACCGGGTGCGACTCGCCGGCCCCTATTCGACGCGCGCGCTGCTGGGAGTGGGTTGGGCGGACGCCGCGCTGGGCCAGTATCGCGAGGCGCTCACGCCCTGGACCGAGCTGCACAATCGCAATCTGCTCGATGCTGCGGTGCAGGAGTCGTACCTCGCGGTGCCCTACGCCTACGGCAAGCTCAATGCCAACGCGCAGGCCGCCGAGTTGTACGAATCGGCCATCGCTTCCTTCGACGCGGAGGCGCAGCGCATCGATGCAGCGGTCGCGCGGGTCGGCGACGGACACATGCTCGACGATCTGCTGGGCACCGATCAGCAGCCGGAGCAGCAGGGGTGGTTCTGGCAGCTGCGGCAACTGCCCAGTGCGCCGCAGTCGCGCTACCTGTACAGCCTGCTGGCCGAGAATGATTTCCAGGAAGGACTCAAGAACTATCGCGACCTGGCCTACCTCGGCGGCACGCTCAAGCGCTGGGATGAGAGCATGGACGCGTTCGCGGCAATGATTGCGACGCGCCAGCTGGCCGACGGGGAGCGACTGCCGCGGGCGGATGCCCTGCTGGCAGGCAACGCGCCGGCGAAGCTGCTCGCCGCCCGCGCCGCCATTGATTCGCGCCTCACCGCGATCGAGACCGGCGCGGATGTCGCGGCGCTGGGCACTGCCAAGGAGCGCACGCAATGGTTCAAGGTGCGCCAGCTCGAGAGTGCGCTGAGCAGCGCCAGCGGCGGCGACGGTGACGAGCTGCAGATCGAGCGCGACAAGATCCGCCTGATGAAGGGCGTGCTCTATTGGCGCTTCGATGCGCAGTTCAAGGAACGCAGCTATGCCGAGCGCCGCGAGCTGCGCGCCCTCGATGCCGCGCTGAACGAGGCCCAGAACCGCTGGGTGCGCGTGCAGAAGGCGCGCAACAGCGTGCCCAGCAATACCGGTGAGTTTGCCGCGCGCATCGCCGCCCTGGCCGAACGCATCGCCCAGCTCCGGGTCGCACTGGCGGACTCGGCCCAACAGCAGAGTCACTATCTCGAACAGCTCGCGAGCGCGGCACTGCTCGAGCAGAAGGACCGGCTGGCGGCCTACGAGGTGCAGGCCCGTTTCGCGCTCGCCGACATTTATGACCGCGGCAGCGCGCCGGCTACCCCCCCCGCGCCGACGGCCGAGCCTGCGCCGACGACCGAGCCTGCGCCGGTAACGGAGCCTGTGCCGGCAACCGAGCCTGTGCCGGCTGAGGGAGGCAAGCCGTGAGCCGGCCGAGCCACGCCCTTGTCATTGGACTGATGTTGCTGGCCGGCGCGCTGTCTCCCGCTTGGGCCAAGGATCCGGTCAAGGGCGCAGCGGACACCTCGGCCCCTACGGTGGGAGATCTCGCGCATGGCGAGACCGGCAAGATCGAGGTGCATCCGGACGCCGCCGTGAACGGCAGTGCCGCCAAGGCCATGAAGGGCTACAGTGAATTCCTGCAGCTGCAGAATTCCGACCCGAAGTTGCGTGCCCAGGCCCTGCGACGCCTGGGCGACCTGAACCTGGAATCCGGCGACCTCGAGCGCATGTCGAGCGAGGCGTCGCTGCTCGATACCCAGGGGGCGGAGGCCATCAGGCTCTATTCAATCCTGCTGAAGGCCTACCCCGACTACCCGCGCAACGACCAGGTGCTCTACCAGCTCGCGCGGGCTTATGAGACCACGGGGCAGAGCGACACTGCGCTCGCCACGCTCGATCGCATCGTCGCGCACTATCCACTCGCGCACGAGATCGCAGAAGTGCAGTTCCGGCGCGGCGAGTTGCTGTTTTCGGCGAAGCGCTACGCCGAAGCGCAATCTGCCTACGAACAGGTTATCGCGCGCGGTGCCGCAGGATCGGGCTTCTATGAGCAGAGCCTGTACAAGCACGGCTGGTCCCTGTTCAAGCAGTCGCAGAACGAGGCCTGCCTGCAATCGTTCCTGAAGCTGCTCGATCGCACGCTGCTCGATCGTCACAGTGGTGCGCCGCGCCGGTGGGAGAGCCTGTCACGAGCCGAGCGCGAGCTCGCCGACGATACCCTGCGCGTCATGAGCATCGCCTTTTCCTACCTGGACGGGCCGCAGTCGCTCGACCAGCTGCTGTCCTCCCGCCCGCACACTGCCTATGCCTGGCTGCTGTATTCGCGCCTGGGTGACCTGTACGTGCAGAAGCAGCGCTACCAGGACGCGGCCAATACCTATCGGGCCTTCGTCGCCCGTGATCCGGTCGATGAACACGCGCCGGGGCTCTCGAACCAGGCGATCGATGCCTACGCCAAGGGCAGCTTTGCCGACCTGGTGGTCGAGGGCAAGGCCGAATACGTGCGCAGCTACGGATTCACCGCGCCGTTCTGGCACGGGCGCGAGCGCAGTGCATTCCCGCAGGTGGTCACCGAGCTGAAGACCAATTTCAAGGATCTGGCGCAGTACTATCACGCGCTCGCCCAGAAATCCAAGCGCCTCGAGGACTACAGCGTCGCGGCGCACTGGTACCGTGATTTCCTGGCTGCCTTCCCGGACGACGCGGAGTCCGCCGAGACCAATTACCTGCTGGCCGAGGCGCTGTTCGAGAGCCGCCAGTACCTGGACGCAGCCACCGAATACGAGCGCACCGCCTACAAGTATCCGAGCGGCGCGCGCTCCGCGGTTGCCGGGTACGCGGCGCTGGTGGCCCTGCAGAAGCAGGAAGACTCCCTCCCGGCCGGCGCCCGCGCCGAGGTGCGCGCGCGCGCGACGGAATCGGGCGTGCACTTTGCACAGACTTTCCCCGAGCATCCGGAGAGCGCCAGCGTGCTCACCCGCGCCGCCCAGGATGTCTTCGCGGCGCATGACCTGCCGCGGGCGGTCACGCTCGCCGAGGCCCTGCTGGCCCGCAAGCCGCCGGTGGACGCCGCCAAGCAGCGCATTGCCTGGACGATCATCGGCCAGGCGTACTTCGACCAGGGCACGTATGAGGCGGCAGAGCCTGCCTTCCAGCACGCGCTGCTGGTCACGGAGGCCGGCGCACCCGAACGGGCCGATCTCGCCGAACGGCTGGCCGCAGCCGTGTATCGCCAGGGCGAAGCGAAGCGCAAGGCGGGCGATGAAGCGGGCGCGGCTGTGGATTTCCTGCGCGTCGCGACCGTGGCGCCCGGTTCGAAGGTGGTACCGACCGCCCAGTACGACGCGGCGGCCTCGCTGATCAACGTCAAGCAGTGGGATCAGGCGATCGCCGTGCTGGAAGCCTACCGGCGCGATTACCCCAAGAGCGAATTCGCCGCCGACATCACCCGCAAACTGGCGGTGGCCTATGTCGAGGCCGGGCGTGGCGCCATGGCGGCCGCCGAGTTCGAGAAAATTGCCGCCGCACCGGCCGAGGATCCGGCCGTGGCGCGCGAGGCGACCCTGCGTGCCGCCGACCTGTACGACAAGGCAGGAAACCCGGCGCGCACCACGGCCATGCTCGAGCAGTTCGTGCAGCGCTTTCCGGTGCCCGTGGGCGATGCGATCGAGGCGCGCGCGCGCCTGGCAGTCCTGGCTGAGAAATCCGGCAATCTGGCGCGCCTGGGTTACTGGCGCGACGAGATCATCAAGGCCGATGCCG
>JANXYA010000005.1 GCA_025350345.1 Gammaproteobacteria bacterium | reverse complement strand
CGGCACCGGACGCGGCATCGGCGAACCCTCCGAACGTGCCGTGTTCTGACAGCAACCTGGCCGCGCGCATCAGTCCGCTCCACGCGGAACGCGCGAGCGCGCCGCCCACGCTGACACGGCGCACCCCGAGTGCGGCGATTTCGGCCATGCTCAGATCGCTCGCCCATCCGACGAGCAGATTGACGGGCTTGGGCGCAACGCCTGCAACCACGGCGGCAATCTGCTCGCGGGTACGCAGCCCTGGTGCGTAGAGGCAATCGGCGCCCGCATTGGCGTAGGCTTTGAGCCGGTGGATTGTTTCGTCCAGTTCCGGGCGGCCGGCGATGAATCCTTCCGAGCGGCCGACCAGCACCGCATCGCCGCCGCTTTGGTCAATCGCACGCCGCGCCGAGCGCATCCGCTCGAGCGCGGTATCGAGATCGAGAAGCGGTCGCACCGCATCCCCGCTCGAGTCCTCGATCGACAGTCCCGCGACACCCGTGCTCACGGCAAGCCGGACACTCTCCGCCACTCCCGCGCTGTCCGTGGCGAAGCCGCTTTCGAAATCGGCGTTGAGCGGGATATCGGTCGCGGCGACCAGGTCGGCGAGATGCTCGAGCACGGCATCGCGGGACAGTCCGTTGTCAGGGCGGCCCAGCGACCAGGCGAAGCCGGCACTGGTGGTCGCCAGCGCCCTGAAACCCAGGCTCTGCAGGTACAGCGCGCTGCCCAGGTCCCAGGGATTCGGAATCAGGAAGCAGCCCGATGCGTGCAGCTGTCGGAATGCCCGGCGCTTGTCAGTGACGCTGGGGCGCGCGTTGGACATGTCATGGGCTCCTTAGCTGAGCACGAAAGGCCGCTCCTATGGTGCGCCACTGCTTGCCGCTAGGACAACACGCGCCAAACGCTCGCCAGCCAGGGTTGCTGGCCGCGCGGGAGTCCGCTGGGGCGGTAGTAATGCTCGAGTTCCACAAACCCCGCTTCCGAAACATAGCGTCGCCAGGTTTCGAGATCGTGATAGGCGCCGTACCGTCCGCGATTCCACCCCTCCTGATTCTCACCGTGCGGGTTGGAGCAAAACAGCACACCGCGTGGTCTCAGGGCAGTGTGCAGTTGGCGCAAGACATGCGGCAACGCCTGGGTTGGAACATGAAACAGAGAGGCGTTGGCGAAAATGCCGTCAAAGTGCGCTGCAGGCAGATCCAGCTTCAGGAAGTCCTGCTCCCACACCGCACAACCCGAGTCGATCCGCGCCATGGCGGCCGGGCTGGCGGCGCCCTCCAGACCAATCGCGACGTGCCCCAGCCTTGAAAAGCTCTTGAGGTCTCGTCCGGGTCCGCAACCGAAATCCAGAACGGTAAACGGGGGTGTGCCCTCGATATGCCGCAGCAGCGCGGCGATGTTCTGGCTGACGTCGTGATCCCGGGTGCCATCGCGGAACTCGCTCGCCCGCTCCTCGTAGTGCGCGAGTGTTCGGGCTGCGATCTCCTCCAGTTCGTGTGGCAATGCGGGCGGGGGCTGCGGCACGTGGGGATGATAGGAGTGTCACGCAGGATCCCCTAGCGGGGTGGCCCTGCTGCTGAAGACTCTGGAGTCCGGCCCCGACGGCCGGCCGCCTGATCCATAACCCATTGAATTTAAATTTCTTTTTCTTGTACATCGGGGTTGCCGCGGGATGCGGCCGCGGCGGGCCTCCGCTCCCGGGCAATGTTGCTCCGCCTGGCGAGCCTCTGGGAAGTGCACGAAGCTGGGCACCTTCAGGCCTGCCGCCTGTCGGAGTTGAATAGCGCCATAAATCAGCTATAGTTCGCTCCCCAGTGAGGCCCGTTTCTGGTTTAACTTCTTGATCCTCAAGAATATTTTTTATAAACGCCATGTCAGAGCGCGATAGCGAGAATTTCGATATAGACGAAGAATTCGTCGCCGAGGCGGAAGACAGCACCGATTACGACGGACTGCTGGCGCGCGTCGACAAGCGCGTGCGCACCCAAGGCAAGAAGGGCAAGGCGGCGTGGAGCAAGCTCGAAGAGGTGCTCGCCGATCGCAAGCTCGAAAAGGACCTGCGCGAACTCTTTCACGACGAGTAGTCTCCTGCAGCAGCGGTGCCGCCAGCCGCCCGGGCCTGCAGGATCCCCATTCTCCACCATCCAAGGCATCAGATGAGTGCAAGGCCTGCGGCTGAGTGGATCGTGCTCAAGTTCGGCGGCACGAGCGTGTCCTCGGCCGCAAACTGGCAGCGTATTGCGGGTATTCTGCGCGATCGTTCGGCGCAGGGCTTGCGTTGCGTGGTGGTGCATTCTGCGCTGTCTGGTATTACCGATCGTCTGGAAGCAGTGCTCAGCGCCCGCGGCGAGGCGGTTCAATCCACGCTGGATCAGATTCATTCCAAGCATCTGGCACTTGCCCGCGAGCTAGGGGTACAGCCGGGGGCGATATTCGAGCGCTTTTTTCAGGAGCTGGTCCATAACGCCAGGAGCATTCCTGGCAATGCGCCCGCCGATGACCGGATACGAGCGCGGGTCATGGCAGCGGGCGAACTGCT
>JANXYA010000408.1 GCA_025350345.1 Gammaproteobacteria bacterium | reverse complement strand
TCCCCGTTCGGCGGCGGCCAGCGCCACCGCCCGGCCCACCCCGTCACCGGCGCCGGTGATGGCGATGACGCGACCGGCCAGCAGCCCAGGCGGCGCCACGTATTGCCGGATCGCGGTGTCATCCGGCGCGACGGCCCCGCTCATTCGCTCTTCGCCGCCTGATCGTCCGGATGCAGATTGACGCTGCGCGCCAGGCGGTCAATGGCTGCGAGTTCGGGCAGGGGCTCAGTGCTGATCGCGCCCAGTTCGGTGAACCGGCGCGCCTGCGGCATCACCTGGCGCTCCAGCGAGCCGACCGCATTGTTATGGGCTTCGACCGCGGCGTCCAGGCGTTGACCGACCCGATTGACATGGCCGACGAAGCTGCCCAGGCGCCGATGCAGCTCCTGCCCGAGCTCGAGGATCCGGGCAGCGTTCTCGGCGACCGCCGACTGGCGCCAGCCGTAGGCGACCGCCTTGAACAGGGCGATCAGCGTGGCCGGCGTGGCGAGCACGATGCCCTGGCGCATGGCATTTTCCAGCAGCTCGGGCCGCTCGGTCAGCGCGGCGCTGAGGAACTGATCGCCGGGCAGGAACAGCACGGCAAACTCCGGGCTTTTCTTGAATTGGCTCCAGTACGCCTTGCTCGCCAGCTCCCGCACGCGGGCCTCGAGCTGCTGGGCATGGCGGCTCAGGGCCGCGGCCCGCGCCTCATCGCTGGTGGCGTCGATCGCATCCAGGTAGGCATCGAGCGGCGTCTTGGCATCGACCACCAGTTCGCGCCCTTCCGGCATGCGCACAATCAGATCCGGGCGCATGGCCCCGGTTACCCCGGCCACGGTGGCCTGTTCGGAGAAATCGCAGTACTCGGACATGCCGGCGACTTAGACGACGCGGCGCAGGGTCAGCTCGCCCCAGCGGCCGCGCACCTCGGGCCGGCGCAGCGCCCCGACCAGGTTGCGGGTCTCGCGCTGCAGGGCGCTCTGTCCCAGAGTCAGCTGTTCAATCTGCGTGCGCAGGCTGCTGAAGGCATCGCGACGTTCGCGTTCAAGACCGACCAGCTGCTGCTCGGTTTTCTCCAGCGCCTTGGCGAGCGGTTCCACCAGCTGCCCGAGCGCGGCCTCGCGCTCGCGCAGCGTCGCCTGCCCGGCGCTCTGCTCGCGCGCCAGAGATTCACGCGCCAGCTTCAGGAACATGTCCGTATTGTTACGCAGGGCGTTGTTGGCCAGCTCCGCGACGGTGGCGCCCAGCTGGGCCTGCACCTGGCCGAGCGCCGCGCGCTGCTGCCGCACGAGCAGCCAGGCCAGCAACGCGAGCGCAAGGGCGGCGGCAAGACCCGCGATCGCCAGCAGCCAGCCCGGATTCACGGCGAGGCCCCGAGCGCGTCGTCGGCGTTCGTGCGCTGCGCCGAAAGATGCAGCCAGGGCAGCAGGTCGGCGGGAACTTCAAGCCAGGCCTCGACAGGCCAGGTCTCGGGATGGTCCGCCGGATCCAGGTAACCGAAGCGCACGGCGAGCGGCACCATGCCCGCCGCGCGCGCAGCCTGCACATCGCGCAGCGCATCACCGACGAATACGCAATCCGCCGCTGCCACGCCGATCTGCTCGGCGGCCACGAGCAGGGGCCGTGGGTGCGGCTTGCGCTCCGGCAGCGTGTCACCGCTTAAGACACAGGCCGCACGCGAGTGCAGCCCCAGGTCAATCAACAGTGGCTCGGTCAGCCATCGCGCCTTGTTGGTCACGATGCCCCAGGGGAGCCCCCGCGCTTCAAGCGTCGCGAGCACGGCTTCGAACCCGGGAAACAGGCGCGAGTGCACACTCACCGCCGCCCGATAGAGCTCGAGGAAGCGGTGGCGCAAGCGCTCGAACGGCTCGCCGGTGACGCCGGGAAACCCGGCGCGGACCACCGCCACCGCGCCACTGGACACGTGCGGGCGGATCACAGCGAGTTCTAGTGGCGCTCGCGCCTCCTCGCGCAGCAGGACATTGAGCGCGGCGGCGAGATCGGGCGCCGTATCGAGCAGCGTCCCATCCAGGTCGAATAGCGCCGCCCGTGCCCGCCACGGCTTCACAGCGAATCCTGGGCGCGGCTGAAGAAGGCCAGGTAGTTGACGGCGGTGCCTGCACCCAGGCGCGCGGTCTGCGTGAACGGATCGTATTCGAGGCCGGTGATTTCACGCAGCTCCAGGCCCTCCCCGCGCGCAGCACGCGCCAGCTCCGCTGGCGGCAGGAAGCGCGCGTACTCGTGCGTGCCGCGCGGCAGCAGGCCCAGCACATACTCAGCCGCCACAATGGCGCCAAAGAATGCCCGCGCGGTACGGTTGATCGTGGACACGAACAGCGAGCCACCGGGTCGCAGGAGACTGGACAACTCCGCGATCAGCAGCGCCGGATCGGGCACGTGCTCGAGCAGCTCCATGCAGCACACGCAATCGAATTGTCCCGCCGCGGCAGCGGCCAGCGATGCCGCCGATTGCTGGCGATACTGGATCGCGAGACTGGCCGCCCCGGCGTGCAGCGTTGCCACTTCGATCATCGTCGCCGACAGATCGATCCCTGTGACCTGCGCGCCATGTCGCGCCAGCGCCTCGCACAGCAGGCCGCCACCGCAGCCGACATCGGCCACCGCCGCACCGGCCAGTCGCGTGCGCGCGGCGACGAAGCTGGCGCGCACGGGATTGAGGCTGTGCAAGGTTCGCAACGGCCCGGAGGCATCCCAGTACTGGTGCGCCAGGGCGTCGAACTTCGCCAGCTCCGCCGCATCGACGTTCAGCGCAGCGCTCATTGAGCCTCGCCCGGCAGGCCCGCCGGCAGCCGCGCGGCCGGGCCGGGCAGGGGGCAATGTGTTAAACTTTCTAGGCTAAAAACCAAGGTTTGCTCATGATTGAAATTGCGCGCGAAATCCTGCCGGTCAACCTGGAAGACGAGATGCGACAGTCGTATCTCGACTACGCCATGAGCGTGATCGTCGGCCGCGCGCTGCCCGATGTGCGCGACGGCCTGAAGCCTGTGCACCGCCGCGTGCTGCACGCGATGCGCGAGCTCGGCAACGAGTATAACAAGCCCTACAAGAAATCGGCGCGCGTCGTGGGTGATGTCATCGGCAAGTATCACCCGCACGGCGATACGGCCGTCTACGACACCATCGTGCGCATGGCGCAGCATTTTTCCATGCGCTACATCCTGGTCGACGGCCAGGGCAATTTCGGTTCCGTCGACGGCGACGCCCCGGCCGCCATGCGCTACACCGAAGTGCGCATGTCGAAGCTGGCGCACGAGCTGCTGGCCGATATCGACAAGGAAACCGTCGATTTCGTGCCCAATTACGACGAATCGGAGACCGAGCCGGCGGTGCTGCCCACCCGGGTGCCCAACCTGCTGGTCAACGGCTCCTCGGGGATTGCGGTCGGCATGGCCACCAATATCCCGCCACACAACCTGACCGAGATCGTCACGGCCTGCCTGGCGCTGCTCGATGACCCGGCGATCACGCTGGCGGGCCTGATGCAGATCGTCCCCGGTCCGGATTTCCCGACCGGCGGCATCATCAACGGCGCGCAGGAAATCGCCACCGCCTACAAGCGCGGCCGTGGGCGCCTCTCGATTCGTGCCCGCGCCACGATCGAGGAGATCGACGGCAAGAGCGGGCGCCAGGCGATCGTCGTCACGGAGCTCCCCTACCAGGTCAACAAGGCGCGCCTGATCGAGCGGATCGCCGACCTGGTGCGCGAGAAGCTCCTCGATGGCATCGCGCAGGATGGCTTGCGCGATGAATCCGACAAGGACGGCATGCGCATCGTGGTGGAGCTCAAGCGCGGCGAGGTCGCCGAGATCGTGCTCAACAACCTCTACGCGCAGACACCGATGGAAACGGTGTTCGGCATCAACATGGTCGCGCTCCAGGACGGGCAGCCCCGGCTCATGGGCCTGCGCGAGCTCCTCGATGCCTTCCTGCGCCACCGCCGCGAAGTGGTCACGCGCCGCACGGTGTTCGAGCTGCGCAAGGCGCGCGAGCGCGCCCACGTGCTGGAAGGCCTGGCGGTGGCGCTGGCCAACATCGATGCGATCATCGCGGTGATCAAGGCGGCGGCCGCGCCCCTCGAGGCGCGCGCAGCGCTGATGAGCCGCGACTGGGCGCCGGGCGCGGTGGCCGCGATGCTCGAGCGCGCCGGTCCCACCGCCTCGCGCCCCGACAAGCTGCCGAGCGAGTTTGGCATGAACGCGGGCTGGTACCGCCTCAGCGAGGTGCAGGCCCAGGCCATCCTCGACATGCGCCTGCATCGGCTCACGGGGCTGGAGCAGGATAAGATCGTCGGCGAGTACCGCGAGCTGCTGACCCGCATCGTCGACCTGAGCGAGATTCTGGCGCTCCCCGACCGTCTCACGCGGGAGATCCGCGCCGAGCTGGTGGAAATCCGCGACGCCTACGGCGATGAGCGGCGCACCGAGATCAGCCGGGATCATCTCAATCTTTCCACCGAAGACCTGATCGAGCCGCAGGACATGGTGGTCACGCTCTCGCACGCCGGCTACGCCAAGGCGCAGCCGGTCTCCGACTATCAGGCGCAGCGGCGCGGCGGGCGCGGCAAGTCGGCGACCGCGGTCAAGGACGAAGATTTCGTTGAAAAATTCTTCATTGCCCACACCCATGACACGCTGCTGTGCTTTTCCAACCGCGGCAAGGTCTACTGGCTGCGGGTGTTCGAGCTGCCGCAGGCGGGCCGGGGCTCGCGCGGCAAGCCCATCGTGAACCTGTTGCCGCTGGAAGCCGGCGAGAAGATCAACGCACTGCTGCCGGTCAAGCAGTTCGACGAGCAGCACTTCGTCTTCATGGCCACCAGCCTCGGCACCGTCAAGAAGACGCCGCTGGCCGCGTTCTCGCGCCCGCGTGCCTCGGGCATCATCGGGGTGGACCTGCAGGTGGATGATCACCTGGTGGGCGTCGCGCTCACCGATGGCACGCGCGAGATCCTGCTGTGCACCAGTGGCGGCAAGGCGATCCGGTTCCAGGAGCAGGAAGTCCGGCCGATGGGGCGCGATGCGACCGGCGTGCGCGGCGTGCGCCTGGGGCTGGGACAGCGCCTCATCGCACTCATTGCCCTGGGTGAGGGCCACATCCTCACGGCCTCGGAGAGCGGCTACGGCAAGCTCACTCCGCTCGAGGAATTTCCCGCGCACAGTCGCGGTGGCCAGGGCGTCATCGCCCTGCAGACCAGCGAGCGGAACGGTGACATGGTGGCGGCGCTGCAGGTCGAAACCGCGCATGAGCTTATGCTCATCAGCTCAACAGGGGCGCTGGTGCGCACACCCGTGCGCGACATTTCGGTGGTCGGGCGGAATACGCAGGGCGTGCGCCTGATGCGCCTGGCAGAAGGGGAACGGCTCACCGGCATCGAGCGGGTCGAGGGCCTGGAGAACGGGGAAGGCGAGGGCGCCGGTGAGGTTATCGAGCCCGACGGCATGAGCGGCGCCGAGGATGCGAATCCACTCTAGCCCCGCGACCTTGCTAGACTCGATGCTCCCTGGCGCGTTCCCGATCCGCCCCCGTTGCCCTTGAGGAGCCCCGTGCGCGTATTCAATTTCTCCCCTGGCCCGGCGGTGCTGCCGCTGGAAGTCCTGCAACAGGTCCGAGACGAGCTGACCGACTGGCAGGGCCGCGGCATGTCGGTCATGGAAGTGGGCCACCGGAGCAAGGCCTTCGTGGCCTGCGCGGCCGAAGCGGAGGCCGACCTGAGGGCGCTGCTGGGCATTCCCGCCAACTACAAGGTTCTGTTCCTGCAGGGTGGGGCGACGGGGCAGTTCGCGGCGCTGCCGCTGAACCTGACGACCCCGAAGAGCGTCGTCGATTACATCAATACCGGCCACTGGTCGAAGAAAGCGCTCACCGAGGCGCAGCGCTACTGCCAGGTCAACGTGGCGGCGGATGGGGCGAGCAGCGACTACCACGACGTCCCGGCGCTGCCAAGCTGGCAGCTGAGCCGCGGCGCGGCCTACCTGCATTACACGCCCAATGAAACGATCGGCGGCGTGGAATTCCCGTTCGTGCCACAGGTCGAGGCCCCGCTGGTGGCCGACATGTCCTCCACGATCCTGTCGCGGCCGGTGGATATCAGCCGCTTTGCGCTGATCTACGCCGGTGCGCAGAAGAACATTGGTCCCGCGGGCCTGTGCGTGATCATCGTCCGCGAGGACCTGCTGGGGCGGGCGCGACCGGAGACGCCTACGGTGCTCAACTACAAGCTCGTCGCCGACGAAGGCTCGATGCTGAACACGCCGCCCACCTTCGCCTGGTACGTCGCCGGCCTGGTATTCAAGTGGCTGCAGCGGCAGGGTGGCGTGGTGCGCATGGGCGAGCGCAATCGCGCCAAGGCCGAGAAGCTGTACGGGGCGATCGATGAGACGGATTTCTATCGCAACCCCGTGGCGCGTTCCGGCCGCTCGTGGATGAACGTGCCCTTCACGCTGGCCAGGCCGGAGCTCGACAAGAGTTTCATCGCAGAAGCGCGCGAGGCGGGCCTGGTCAATCTGGAGGGTCATCGCTCCGTCGGGGGCATGCGCGCCAGTCTCTACAATGCCATGCCGCCGGAAGGCGTCGACGTCCTGGTCGGCTTTATGCGCGAATTCGCGCGGCGGAACGGCTGAGATGAGCTATCGGGTCCTCACGCTCAACAACATCAGCCGCCGCGGGCTGGAGAAGCTCCCGCGCGAGCGCTACGAAGTTGGCGCGGAAATGGCCCAGCCGCACGCCATCCTGGTGCGCTCGGCGGACATGCACAAGTTCGCGCTTCCCGAC
>JANXYA010000367.1 GCA_025350345.1 Gammaproteobacteria bacterium | reverse complement strand
CATCTGGGAAGGCGCCACCTACATCAATGAGCTGTCCGGGCGGCCCAAGGAAAAAGAGACCGTGCTGGCGCTGCTGCGGAGCCTGCACCGCCTGCGCGAGCGCTTCGGCCGCGTCCACGTCAACCTCGGCGAGCCGATCTTTCTCAACCGGCTGCTCGAGCGGCATGCGCCGGACTGGCGTGCGTACACCGGCGATGGCAGCGAGCGGCCGCGCTGGGTGGCGCCGTTGGTCGGGGAGCTGGCCGACGCCGTGATGCGCAACATCAATGCCGCCGCCGCCGTTACGCCGGTGAACCTGCTGGCCCTAGCCCTGCTGGCCACGCCGCGCCAGGCAACACTGACGGGTGACCTGACGCGCCAACTCGAGACGCTGCTGGCGGTGCTGCGTGCCATGCCGTACAGCGAGCGGGTCACGGTCACCGCGCTCCCGGCCGCCGCCATCCTCGAGTACGGCCTCAGCCTCGGGCTGATCACGCGCGAGACGCACCGCGCCGGCGAGGTCGTGCGCATGAGTGCCGAGCATGCGGTGCTGGCGACCTACTATCGTAATAATGTCCTGCATCTGGTGGCGCTGCCCTCGCTCCTGGCCTGCTGCTTCATCGCCAACTCGGAGCTGCAGCTCGCCGATATCCAGCGCTTCGCGTGCCGCATCTATCCCTATATCGCCGAGGAGCTGTTCCTGCGCTGGCCCGAGGCGGAGGTGCCGGCGCTGGTGGCCACCGGACTGGTCGCGCTGGCCCAGTGCGGCCTGGTGGAGACTGACGGCGCGGGCCGCTGGCGGCGGCCGGCGCCGAGCTCGAGCGCCGCCATGGAGCTGTCGCTGCTGGCGCAGGCCACGCTGCAGACCATCGAACGCTACTACCTGGCCATCGCGCTGCTGATCCGGGCCGGGAGCGGTGCGGTCACGCAGAAGGCGCTCGAGGAGCAGTGCCAGCTCATGGCCCAGCGCATGACGCTGCTGTACGGCTTCAACTCGCCGGAGTTCTTCGACCGGGCGCTATTCGGCAGCTTCATCAACCTGCTGCGCACCCGCGCCGTGCTGAGCACCGACGCCGCCGGCCGACTGGTGTTCGATGAGGTGCTGGTGGCGGTGGCGCGCGACGCCGAGATCGTGCTCTCGGAGCAGATCCGCCACTCGATCCTGCAGGTCACGCACGGCTAGGGCGCGCGGCCCGTTCACGCGGCCGGGGCCGCGGGTCAGCGCGGCCAGAGCCAGCCGAACATCCCGCCGGTCAGCAGCGCGAACACCAGGCCGTCGAACATGGTGACCAAGGTCATGCGCCAGTTGCGCCGGTACCAGATCGAGGCCTGCGGCAGCGCCAGGGCATAAGCCATGAAAGCGCTGAAGCCGGTGAGGCGGAATACGGCCAGGTAGGCGGCTCCGGCATGCAGTTCACGGCTCGAGATGTACGCGCAGCAGAACCCCACTACCACCAGGTACGCAAACCACTGCGCGAGGCTCCGGCCCATGGCCATGCCGCCCGGCGCTACGGTCATCAGCACCAGCGGACCCTTGTCGATCTTGGCCTTGTACTCGGGTGTGCGCATGTGCTGCATGGAATCGGCCTTCGGCAGGGCGTAGTCGCCCAACGGGAGGTTGAATCCGCGCAGCGCATCGAGCACCGCGTCCTGCCTGGGCGGCGCCTGCAGGTCGTTCCAGTGATAGCCGAGGAACATGTGAATGACGGAACTGACAACGAAGACCGTGACGGCCGAGAGCAGAATCGGCAGCCACAGCGCTGTGATCGTGACCATGGATATCTCCTGAAGGTTGGCTCAATCGTCGGAACGGACTGCGCCGCGCAGCCGCTTGCTGCGCTGGCGGTGCAGTTTGCCAGCAATGCGTCGCTCCTTGGAAGCGCGGCTCGGGCGCGTGGCCCGCCGCGCCTTGGGCACGTGCCGGGCGCGCGCGATCAGGTCCTGGAGCCGGGCCAGGGCCTCGCGCCGGTTGCCCTCCTGGGTGCGGTGATTGCGCGCCACGATCAGGATCTCGCGCTCGCCGATCAGGCGGTGCCCGGCAAGCTGGCGCAGCCGGGCCTTGGCGTGCTCATCGAGAATGGTGGTGCCGGCCAGATCGAAGCGCAGCTGGGCAGCCGTGGCCACCTTGTTGACGTTCTGCCCGCCGGGTCCGGTGGCGCGCACGAAAGTGCAGCTCAAGTCGGACTCGGGGATCAGGGGCGGTGCGCTCACGCGCCGGGCCGGTCGTCGATCAG
>JANXYA010000341.1 GCA_025350345.1 Gammaproteobacteria bacterium | reverse complement strand
CGCTCAGGGTGAAACGCGTCAGCGGCACCGGCGGCACCCGGGTGTGAAACCCGGCCTCCCCGCCCCCGCCCGTGACGTGCACGTGCGCATCGATCAGCCCCGGGATCAGGCGCGCGCCCTCGAGATCGAGCGTCTGGGCCGCGGCGCGCAGGGCGCCGGGGAGCTGGGGCAGCTCGGCATCGGTACCCATCCACAGGATCTTGCCGCCGCCCACGAGCAGGTTGTGCAACCCCAGGGGGCGCGGCGCGTAAACGGAAGCGTTGCGGATGAAGAGCATGAATTGAGGACTATAACGCCGATCCGCCCAGGCGGCCACGCGCCAGAGGGGCCGAAAAAAGTCGATAAAACAAGCGCTAAGCCATTCTCGCCCGCCGCTCAGGCCAGCGGCAGGTCGTGCGGGCGGATGAGCAGATGCCAGTTCTGGTGCTCTTCGAGCAGCAGCGCCATGGCGGCCTTGATCGCATCCCTGGCCGGCGCGAAATCGCTGGCCAGACCGGGTTGCTCGAGCGTGGCCCGAATGCGGGCGATCGCGACACCGAGTTCGGCCACCAGGCGCTCGGAGGTCGCGCCGACCCGATAGGTTTCGGATTGCGCCAGTGCGCCGTGGAGCGAGGCGCCGAGCGCGGGGAAAAAAGTCGTGACCAGCGACAACCAGAGCGAATGAATCGCCAGATGCATCAGCGCACCGACCGCAGTGAGTCCGAACAGGGCGCCGTTCAGGCGGTGGACGCGATGCAGGAGCGCGTGCTGCTTGATCGCATTGCGATGGTGATAATGCCGCTGCTGCTCGAGGATCTCGATGCTCCATTGGCCATAGGCGGACACGAAGTCCGGACTGGACCACACGCTCGCCTGCAGGCCCCGGACCAGTGGTTCACAGCGTACGCACAGCGACGTGACATCGCTGGCATCGCGCAGATGCTGCCCCGGATCGAACACCCGCTCGTACCAGTTGGGCTCGCTCGCCGGCGCGGTGGGATCAAGGAGCGGGGCCAGCATCGGCAGGTACCAGGTCAGCTCGGCGGTGGTGCGCGCGTGGAGCCACTGTCCCTGCCAGTCACGCCGGTGGCCCAGCCAGTAGATCGCCGTGACGATGCCGATCAGCACCACCTCATTGAGCGCCCAGAGCCCGGCAAAGGTGTGCATTCGATAGCGCGCACTGTCCCACCCCAGGGCCAGGGGCAGCATCGCACACAGCACGGCCACGGCACTGAGCAGGTAGATGGCCCAGAAGCCGCTCCGGTAGCGATGGCCGTAGACCAGTGCCCGCGTGTCGAACACCCGGTGAGGCTCCTCGACCGCATCGATCAGCGGCTGCAGCGCGGCAGGCGCGTTCGGTACCGCCGGCGCGCCCGGCAAATCCAGATCCGCGCCCGTCAGCAACAGGCGCTGGATGATCTGGTGCAACGCCATGGGCCGGCGCTCCGCCCGTGCACGCCGGTCGAGGATCTCGTAGGTGGTGGCAAAGATGGCCGGGGAGACGACCCCGAGGCTCCCGTCGCCGTAATCGACCAGCCAGTCCCCCGCCCGCCCACTCAGGCGCGACTCGCCGTCGGCGAGCAGCACTTCGAAGGACTTCTTCATCGGGACCGCGTGGATCCAGTACTTCAGGCTGAGGTAGACACCCGGGAGGCCGGCCTCCAGCGGCGGCTGTGGCCGGTATTTCTCGGCGAAGCGCGTGCGCGACACGCGCCACTGCTCCCCGCCGGTTCCGGTGATGATGGCATCGCCCGGCTTCGCCTTGACGATGCCCTCGCGCGTATGCACTTCGCAGGCTATGTCCGTGAAGCGCACCTGCACGGCGCGCTCCAGCTTGCGGGCCACCACCCGGCGCGCATCGGCGGTGATCTGCGGCAGGTATCGGTGCTGGCCGCTGGAGCGATAGAGGGGCGGCGCCTTTGGGCTCAACCAGCGCCCCGCGCCGCGGCCACGCGCTCGCGCCACTGCGCAGCATGCGCAGGAAAGTGCGTCATTTTTCCTGGTGTTGTCTTCATGGGTGGCAGGGCCCAGCGGCGTCCCTAAGCGGGCCTGCCCTTTTCTTCAGTGTGCCGCACTGTCCCGAACTCCGCAACGCAATCTGCGGCGCGGGCGGGGAGTGCTACTTGCCGATGCAAAAGGCCGAGAAAATCCGGCCCAGGAGCTCTTCTGCCGTGCCGGTGCCGGTGATTTCACCGAGCGAGCGCTGCGCGGAGCGCAGCTCCTCGGCGACCAGCTCGCCCGCGCCCGCCTCGCGGCATTGGCGCTCGGCACTGTCCAGGTGCGCCGCGGTGGCGGCCAGGGCCTCGAGGTGGCGGCGGCGCGCGGAGAGTGCGCCGGACCCTTCCGCCTGGTAGCCCGCCGCCTCGAGCAGGTGGCGGCGGAGCGCGTCGATACCGGCCCCCGTGCTCGCCGAAATCCGCAGCTGCGGCACGCTCGCCAGCGCCGGCAGGATCCGGGCGCCACTGGCCCGATCGTCGAGCAGATCGATCTTGTTGAAAAGGATCGTCACCGGCACCTGGAGCGGAATCCGGGCCCGCTACGCATCAAAGCCGGCTGCGCCCGGATCGCGCAGTGCATCGACGAGGAACAGGACGTGGTCGGCCTGCGCCATGGCCGCGCGCGCGCGCCGCATGCCTTCGGCCTCGATCGCATCGCGACTGTCACGGAGCCCCGCGGTATCGAGCAGCAGGACCGGCACGCCCTCGAGCTGGATGCGCTCGCGCAGCACATCGCGCGTGGTGCCTGGAATCTCCGTGACGATGGCGGCCTCGTGGCCCGCGAGGCGATTGAGGAGCGTGGACTTGCCGGCGTTGGGCGCACCGGCGATCACCACCGTGAGTCCCTCGGTGAGCAAACG
>JANXYA010000303.1 GCA_025350345.1 Gammaproteobacteria bacterium | reverse complement strand
TCGGTTTTGCCGCCGCGACGCCCGGCTCCTGGTTCAACTCAGCGACCGGCTTCGGCTCGCTGGGATTCGCCTTGCCGGCAGCGAGCGGCGCGAGTCTCGGGGCGCCCAAACGTCCGGTGGTGTGCCTGGTCGGTGACGGTGGGCTGCAGTTCACCCTCGGTGAGCTCGGCGTGCCAAGGGACATCGATGCCTGGCTGGCGATTGTCATATGGAACAATCGGGCCTACAGCGAGATCCGCGCCTCGATGCTGGCAGCGCGCATCGAGCCCTGCGGAGTGGCAGTGGCGCCGCCGGATTTTGCGCTGCTCGCGCGGGCCTACGGCTATGCCCACCAGCGCATCGGCAGTCTCTCGGCGCTCCGGAAGGCGTGCCGCAAGTTCGCGGCGCGCCGCCAGGTGGTGGTGTTTGAAGTCAAGGCGGAGGCGTTTGAGTGAAGAAGGACACCGCCATGAGGCTGTCGGCGCTCGCCGGGCAAGTCGCCCCGGAGGGGATCGATCCGTGGGTGCTGCACTGGCAGGCACGCCACGCGCACGCCGCGGGCGAGGATGTTCTGGTGCTTAGTGCCGGCGATCCGGATCTGGACACGCCCACGCCGGTGGTGGAAAAGGCGATCGAGCGACTGCGTGCGCGCGACACGCATTACACCGAGACGGCCGGTCGCCCGCTGCTGCGTGCGGCGATCGCGCGCAGCCACGCCGCGCGCACCGGCCAGGCGGTGACGGCGGAAAATGTCATCTTTCTCGGTGGCGCGCAGAACGGACTGTTCGTCGCCTCGCTCCTGTTGGCCGGACCGGGTGATGAGATCATCGCGATCGATCCGATGTACGTCACCTATCCGGCGACCATCCAGGCCTGTGGGGCGACGCTGGTGCGCTCGCCGGCACCGGCGAGTGGGAACTTCCACCCCGACTTCGCCGCGCTCGAGGCGGCGATCACGCCGCGCACGCGCGCGATCTTCCTGGCCTCTCCGAACAATCCGACCGGGGTCGTGCTCGGCGATGGGGAAGTCGAGCAGCTCGGCGAGATTGCACGGCGGCGAGGACTATGGATCGTGTCGGACGAGGTGTACGCAGGGCTCGCCGCAGGCGGGCGCGTACCGAGCCTGGGCGCGCGCCTCCCGGAGCAGGTGCTGACGGTGTCCAGCCTGTCCAAGACACACGCGATGACCGGCTGGCGCGCCGGCTGGATCGTCGGACCGGCCTCGTTCGTGAGCGCGGCGAACGATGTGGCGGCGTGCATGCTCTATGGGTTGCCCGGCTTCGTGCAGGAAGCGGCCATCACCGCGCTCGAGATCGCCGGGGAGGCGGAGCGAGCGATGCGCGAATACTGCCAGCGGCGCCGCGACCTGATGTACGCCGGACTGGCCGGCATCGCCGGGCTCCGTCCCTGCCTGCCCGATGCCGGCATGTTCATGCTGGCGGACATCCGCGATTCGGGCCTGAGTGGCGGGCAATTCGTGCGCGGCCTGTACGATGCCGAGCGGGTCTCGGTGCTCGACGGGGCGGTGTTCGGACGCACGACCGAGGGCTTCGTGCGGCTGTGCTTTGCGATGGAGGAGCGCGAGGTGAACGAGGCCTGCGCGCGGATTCGGCGTTTCTGCGCCAGGGGCTAGGCCGGACCCGCGGCCGTTTCCGCTGCGGCCCGGTGTGGGAGACCGAGCGGCGCTCGCGGACGGATGATCCACTGCTTCAGGCGCGCAGGCGCAGGCCCTGCGGGTCGTACAGCGGCTCGCGCCGCACGATCGCCGTGCGCACCTCGCCGAGGATGTCGATCTGGAACCGCTCGCCATCGATTGCCAGGTCCGCGGGCAGGTAGCCGGCGGCAAGGCTCTTGCCGATGCAATGGCCGTAGGCACCTGAGGTCACATACCCGAGCGCACGGCCGTCCTTCACGATTGATTCGTAGCCGATCACTTCGGCGTGCGCGTCCTCGACCTCCATGACCACGAAACGCCGCTTCGGGCCGCTCTCGCGCTCGGCCATCGCCGCGGCGCGCCCGATGAAATCCGCCTTGCTGAAATCAACGAAGCGCTCGAGCCCGGCTTCGGCGGGGGTGTGATCGGGGCGAAAATCCTTGTTGAAGGAGCCGTAGGCTTTCTCCAGCCGGAGCGATGAGAGGGCGCGCCCGCCGAAATGCACGAGCCCGAGCTCACGCCCTGCGCTCCACAACTCGTCATGCAGCGTGGCGAGGTAGTCGGGCGTAGTCCACATCTCATAGCCCAGCTCGCCGGTGAAGCCGGCGCGGGTAAGGATGACGGGCGCCAGGCCGACGGCCGTTTCCTGCACGGCGAACAGTTTGAACGCCGCGGCGGAGAGGTCCACGTTCACCAGTCGCGCCAGCAGCTCCCGCGACTTCGGGCCTGCCAGCGAGAATCCGGCCAGGGTCGAGGCTGCGGGGCGCACGAACACATCCGCGGGCGGCGCGCACTGCCAGAACCAGCGCAGGTGAAATTCCTCGGCGAATCCCGAACCCACGATCAGGAAGCGGTCCTCGGCGAGGCAGGCGATCGACAGGTCGCCGACCAGCCGGCCGGCGGGATTGAGCAGCGGGGCGAGCGCGAGGCGCCCACGGCGCGGAATCCGCCCGGCGAAGATACGATCGAGCCACGCGCGCGCGCCACGGCCGCTCACCTCGTACTTGCCGTAGTTGGTGGTCTCGTACAGCCCGACGCCGGCGCGCACGGCCTGGCATTCGGCGCGCACGAAGGGAAAGGCCTCGGAGCGCCGATAGCTCGGTGTCTCCACCGGCTCGATGCCGGCGGGTGCGAACCACAGGGCCTGCTCGAGCCCGAAATTCGCCCCCATGACGGCACCTGCTGCCTTCAGCCGATCGTAAATCGGCGAGCGGCGCACGGGCCGTGCCGCGGGCAGCTCCTCGTTGGGGTAGGCGAGCCGGAAGCGGCGCGAGTAATTCTCGGGCACCTTGATGGAGGTGTACTTCGGCGTCGCAAAGGCACCGAAGCGCGCGACGTCCATGGACAGGATGTCCTGCCCGGGATCATCGTGGGCCATCCAGCGCGACAGCACCAGGCCGATGCCCCCGCCCTGGCTGAAGCCGGCCATCACGGCGCACGCGACCCAGAAATTCCTGAGCCCCCGCACAGGACCGACCAGCGGGTTGCCGTCGGGCGCAAAAGTGAAGGGGCCATTGACGGCCTTGCGGATGCCCACGCGGCCGAGCGCCGGGAAGTGCTGGAAGCCCAGTTCGAAGTGGGGCGCGAGGCGCGGGACATCGTCGGGCAGCAGCTGCATCGAGAAATCGTCCGGCGTCTTCAGCGGCGACCAGATCACCCCGTGCGGCTCGTACGTGCCCATCAGCGCCCCGCCACGCTCCTGGCGCACGTAGATCTCCCCGGCGTAGTCGGTGGTGTTGACGAACTCCCGGGAGCGACCCGCGAGTTCCGGGATGTCTTCGGTGATGAGGTAGTGATGCTCCATCGCCAGGACGGGCAGCTCGATCCCCACCATGCGCCCGACCTCGCGCGCCCACAGGCCCGCGCAATTGACCACGTGCTCGGCGTGCACCGTGCCCTTGTCGGTCACGACATCCCAGGAGCCATCGCCCCGTTGTGACAGTGACAGGACGCGCGTGTGCCGCTCGACCGATGCGCCCAGGAGCCGCGCCGACTTGACGTAGGCGTGCGTGGTCCCCGAGGGGTCGCAGTGCCCGCCGTCGGCCCGCCAGAGCGCACCGATGAAATGCCGGGTGTCGATCAGCGGATTGAACTGCAGGGCCTCATCGAGCGAGATCATCTCGGTCTCCATGCCCAGATACCGGGCGCGCGAGCAGATGAGTTTCAGGCTGTCGAGCTCTCCCTCGGTGGCCGCCAGCATCAGTCCGCCGTTCGGATGCAGGCCGCAGGACTGGCCGGACAGCGCCTCAATCTCGCGATACAGGTCGATCGTGTATTTCTGCAGCCGCGAGATATTCGCCTCGCCATTGAAGGTGTGCATGCCGCCAGCGGCATGCCAGGTCGAGCCCGAGGTCAGCTCGCTCTTCTCCAGCAGCAGGACGTCGGTCCAGCCGACCTTGGCGAGGTGATAGAGCGTGCTGGCCCCGACGACCCCGCCGCCGATGACCACGGCCCTGGCGCTCGACTTCATCGGGGCCGATCTCCGCAAAGGCTCTCGAAGGAAAGCGCCGGCAGCGCCTCAAATTGGAACGGCGCTGCCGCGTGCGCGAGCCACTCGTGGAAATAACGGGCGGTGGTGGAGGGGGTCAGCAACAGCACACCCGATGATAGCGCGACGAGGATCACCGCGACCTGCGCCATGATCGTCGCCGCGGCGTGGCCGGGCGGGAACACGCTCGGATGCAGATCGAGGCGGCAACCGCGGACGAGGGCCTCGCGGCTGAGGGGGCCGTCAAGCCAAAGGGCCGCCAGGCCGGAGGAGAGGTCCACGGCCGAAGCGAGGCCGGTGAAATCCTTTTCCCAGGCGGCCCCCGTCACGCCCGGCGCGGCGCAGGCGCTCAACAGCAGCCAGCGCCCGGGCCGCACGCTGATCGCGATCTGGCCAGGCGCGAGGACGTTCCGTCCCAGCGCGGGCAGCGGCCAGCCGCGCCGCGCGGCGATGGCCTCCACTTCGGGCGTGCGATCGCGCAAAGCGGCGATCTCGATGATATCCGCCGGGCAGCGGCCGCTGCGCACGCCGGGCTGCAAGCGCGTGGGATCGTGCGAGTCAGCTGCGGACACGCGCATTCTCCGGATCGATCAGGTGCGGGCTCACGATTTCCACCTCGATCCTCTCGCCGTGTATCGGCGATGCAGCGAGGAGCCGCCGTCCCATCCGCTCGCAGCCACCTGCCAGCAGCGCAAGGCCCACCCAACCCTCGAGTTCAGTCGCAGGGGTGGAGGAGGTGATGTAGCCGAGGCTCGTGGCCTCCGCTTCTGGGGCGATGAGCTGCGCACCGTTACGCAGGCGCTCCTTGCGGTCGACGGGACGGGCCTCGATCGCGATCTGCG
>JANXYA010000287.1 GCA_025350345.1 Gammaproteobacteria bacterium | reverse complement strand
AGTAGCGGTGCTCGTGCCGCCGTAGACCTGCGCCTGCCCTTGCACCGGCGCATCGATACGCACCGTGCGCGCATAGTTGGCCGGACCTACCGCCGGGAGAGTGGGCACGAGCTGGTCGGGCTCGCGCTCGAGCACATCGAGGCAGGTCTGGGCATTGTCGAGCATGTACCAGGGGTCGCTCCGTCCCGCCTGGAGCGTCTCGATGTAGTACTCCAGGCTCACCACTGCGTCGGCGAGGCGGTCGAGGTAGGCCCCTGACAGCGGCATGCCCCCCGGTTGCATCACGCGGCGCAGCTGCGCGATGATGGCATCGACGATCTCGACCGCACGGGTCTTGCCGAGCATCAGCAGTCCCGCCTTGATGCCGCGCATGAGCTCGAGCCAGTTGTCGAAGCCGGCGGCATCGAGCGTGCCGCTGACGTTCTGCGCGATGCTTTCCTTGACGCGCGCCAGATTGACGACGCACTCGCGCAGGACGGCACCCTGCACCTGTTCGAAATCCTCGTCGAGCGCTTCGGCGTCGCCCTCCGGCGGCGGTTTCTTCGGCAGGATCAGCCCGACCAGCTGGCCGTCGAGGTGGTCTTCCACCTGGATCAGCGTGGCGGCGACCTGCACCAGCGTGGCCTGGTCGGCACTCTCGCGCCCGCCCACCACCGCCTCGAGGCGTGCGCCGGCCTCCTGCACGCGCGCGCGCAGCTCCCCGAGGCCGAGCACGCCCAGCGTATCGCCGAGCTTGCGCAGCAGCTCGATCTGCGGCTTGAGCTCCTCGGCCTGCCCGCCGCCGCGGCGCACGAAGATGTCGAGCACATCCTTGACGCGCGTCAGATCCTCGCGGATCGCGGCGGCCACCGTATGCATGAGCTTGACCGAGGGCGCCGAGAGATTCTCGCGCTCCTGCTCGATCGAATCATCGACGGGCAGCAGCTCATTGAGGCGGAAGGAAGCGCGCACGGCCGCCACGCGCGGCCCGGCGGTGGTCGAGCGCGCGACGTAGTACAGCAGGTTGTTGAGCAGCTCGACCGGCGGGTTCTGCGCGTAGCGCACTTCACCGAGCTCGTGCAGGCGGCGGATCTCGCGATCGGCCAGCCCCAGCAGCCGCTTGATCGACACGCTGCTTTCGGTGCCGTGCTCGCGCAGCGCCTCGAGCAGCGCACCCACCACCCACCAGAGCTGGAAGACGCATTGCTGCGTGGCCACCTGCTCCAGGCGCGTCGCCACGGTCGCCAGGATTTCGAGGTTCTGTTCGAGCCGCTCGCCGCGGATCCAGCCGACCAGGCCGGCCTGGAAGCGCGGCCGGAGCCGGCGTGCCCATTGGGCCGGCGACAGCGGTGCCTCGCCGGGCGCTGGCGAAGTCGGCTGCGCCTGGCGGTCCGACTTGAGATTGAGCAGCAGCAGCGTGCCTTCCGAGAGCAGGGCGCAGCCACGCACCGCGCGCAGGTCGTTCAGCAGCGGCAGCAGCACCAGGGCCAGGTCGCGCCCGCCGGCGAGCACGCGCTCGAGGTAGCCGGGCAGCTGCACCATGGCGCGCATCAGGGCATCGAGGGACTCGGAGCGGTTCTTGCGCTCGCTGGGCGCGGCCAGCAGGTAGCGCGAGACCTGCTCCATCTCCTCGGCCAGCAGCGCCGCGCCGTAGATCTCGAGCACCCGCAGCGCACCCTGCACCTGGTGCAACTCGAAGGAGCAGCGCTCCAGCAGCGCCTGATTCTCGGGCTGCTCGACGTGTGTTTCCAGCGCGCTGCGCGCGTCACCGAGGGCGACGCCGATCTCGCGCGCGGCGGTCTGCATGGTCTGGGTGGCGAGTTCGGTCATGGCGTTGGCCTGCCCCTCACGAAGCACCCGAAGCCTTCAGGCGCTTATGCGAACCGGTCTGGCTGAGCTGCTCGGCTGCCGCTGTTGCCGCCGCTGCAGCCGCGGCGGTGAAAGCGGGCGCCAGGGCGGGCATCGTCGCACTCGTCGCCGCGCGCGCGACGTCGCTGAGCTGCGGGGGTGGCGCCGGTAGGGTGAAACCGGAGATCGACTTGCGCAGCGCCGCGGCCAGGTCGGCGAGCTTGACGATGGCCTGGGCCGTGGCGCGGGTGCTCTCGGCGGTCTGCACGCTGACCTCGCGCAGCACCTGCGTGTTGCGCGCGATGTTCTGGGCCGCCGCCGACTGGCTGCGCGAACTCCCCGAGATGTTCTGCACCAGGCTCGCGATCTGGTTCGAGACCTGCTCGATCTCCTCGAGCGCGGCGCCGGCATTCTCGGCCAGCAGGGCGCCGCCGACCACGTCGGTGGTGCTGCGTTCCATGGACACGACGGCCTCGTTGGTATCGGTCTGGATCGTGCGCACCAGCACGTCGATCTGCTTGGTCGCGGTCGCGGCGCGCTCGGCCAGGCGCTGCACCTCGTCGGCCACGACGGCGAAACCGCGCCCCGCCTCGCCCGCCATCGACGCCTGGATCGAGGCGTTGAGCGCCAGGATATTGGTCTGCTCGGCGATGTCGCTGATCAGCTCGACGATATTGCCGATCTCCTGCGAACTCTCGCCCAGCCGCTTGATGCGCTTGCTGGTTTCCTGGATGGTCTCGCGGATCGCGTTCATGCCGTCGATCGTCCGCCGCACCGCCTCCCCGCCCTTGTGCGCGACGTCGACGGAATGGCGGGCGACGTCCGCGGCGCGTTCCGCGTTGCCGGACACCTCCTCGGTGGAAGAAGCCATCGCCGCTACCGACTCGGTCGCCGAAGCGATCTGCTTGGTCTGCACGGCGCTGGCCTTGCCGAGCTGCACGCCCAGTGACTGGGTCTGGCGCGCGGCACTGTCGAGCAGCAGGGCCGACTGGTTGATCGTGGCGACCAGCTTGCGCAGCGCCTCGACCGCGTAGTTGATCGCATCGGCAATGGCGCCGGTGATGTCCTCGGTGACAGTGGCCTGCACGGTCAGGTCGCCGTCGGCGAGGCTGGCCATCTCATCGAGCAGCTTGAGGATGGAGCGCTGGTTGCGTTCGTTCTCCAGGCGCTGCGCGTTGGCGGACTGCAGCTGGCGTATCGCCGCCTGGTGGAGCGAGCGCAGCTGCAGCAGCTGCATGCCCAGCGGCACGAGCGCGGTCAGCACCAGCGCCCCGGCGATCCAGGCGAGCGCCGTGCCACTGGGCCACAGGAACCAGGCCGCGACGCCCAGCAGAATCAGCAAGGCCGCCGAAAAAGTCAGCCGGCGCAGCCACCCCGTGTCGATCAGGTCACCGGCGTTCACAGCGAGGCCGCCGTAAAAGCCGGTTCCTCGAGGAGCTTGCGCAGGCTCAGGACCGGCAGCTGATCGTGCTCGTGGCGGAAGGACCCGGCCAGGTAACGGCCGCATTGCACGATTGTGGAGGGCACCTCGGCACTAAATTCCGCCTCGGTGAAACGGCGGAACCCCAGCACCTCGTCGATCACCAGGCCGGCTGGAACATCACGATGATTGACGACGATGATGCGCGTCAGCCGGGTCAGGGGCGTCGCGCCGCCGCCCAGGTACTGGCGCAGATCGATGATCGGGAACAGCTGGCCGCGAATGCTGGCGAGCCCCAGTACCCACGGTTTCGCGCCAGGTACGCGCGTCAGGGGCGAAGGAATGCCGAGGACTTCGCGCGCTTCCTCGCGCGCCACCAGGTACAGCTCGCCGGCCATGCGCGCGGCGACACCGACCCACTCGCGCCCCGTGGCGGCCGGCGCCTCGGGGCTGGCGGTGGCATTGCGGCCACGCCGCTCGAGCTCCGCGAGGAGTTCGTACGGCTGGTCACGCAGTGCCTTCAGCGGTGCGCTCTCCACCATGTTCAGGCGGCGAGCGCGGCCTGCGCCTTCTCGACAAGCTGCGCCATCGACACGGGCTTGACCATGTAATCCACTGCTCCCTGGCGCAGGCCCCAGATTCGGTCGGTCTCCTGCCCCTTGGAAGTGACCATGACGATCGGGATGGCACGGGTGTCCGGGTCGTTCGACAGGGTGCGTGTGGCCTGGTACCCATTGACGCCGGGCATCACGATATCCATGAAAATGAGGTCCGGGTGCATCTGCCGCGCCAGCCGGATGCCCTCGGCGCCATCGCCGGCAACCGCAGTCTTGTAGCCGTGGCGTTCCAGCGCCTGCTTCATCACGTGCACTTCCGTGGGTGAATCGTCGACAATGAGAATAAGCGGCATGGCTTATCTCCCTATTTGCCCTTCGATCGCGCCCAGCAGCTCATCCTTGGTGAAGGGCTTGGTCAGGTAATGCTCGGAGCCGACAATGCGGCCACGGGCGCGGTCGAACAGGCCATCCTTGGAGGACAGCATGATCACCGGGATCGAACGGAACACCTTGTTGTGCTTGATGAGCGCACAGGTCTGGTAGCCATCGAGGCGCGGCATCATGATGTCGACGAACACGATGTCGGGCTGGTGGTCGGCGATCTTGGTGAGCGCATCGAACCCGTCGACGGCCGTGAACACTTCACAGCCCTCCTTGGCCAGCAGCGTCTCGGCGGTGCGCCGGATCGTCTTGCTGTCGTCGATGACCAGCACCTTGAGGCCACGGAATGGCGAG
>JANXYA010000257.1 GCA_025350345.1 Gammaproteobacteria bacterium | reverse complement strand
CTGGGTGAGCGCGGGTTGATTGGCGACCTGTCCCTGGAGGGGCTCAGGATTACGCCCATCGCCAGCTAACTCGGAGACAGCGTGATGAATAGGCACTTGCGCAAGACAGCGACGGCCGTGCTGCTCGCCAGCGTGTTGCTGGGTGGCGCGGGTTGCGCGGTAGGCTTCCGTGTGTATGACCCAGGCTATGGCGACTATCACGTTTGGGGCCGGCACGAGGAGAGTGTATTTCGAATCTATCTTTCCGGCCGGCACGAGCCTTATCGACAGTTTCGCAGCCTGGATCGGGACCAGCAACGCGAGTACTGGAAATGGCGTCATGAACAGCCGGATGCCGACCGTCGCTGAATTGACGAGTCGGTCGTCGTGCGAGCCAGGCATTGGCTGGATCTGTGCTCGCGGGCGCCCGCTGGCACCGGATACACGCTGTCGGAGTTCTCTGACGCAAGCTTGGGTGAATGGCCTGCGGCACGCGGATCGCACAGGTGTCACCCTCGCATGCACAGTTTGCATGGCGTTCTTGATCACCACATGAAACTACATCGGAGGTTCGACATGAAAACCTTTGAAAATCGCGACGCGCTATTCCGCAACACCCTGATAGCAGCGGCACTGGCCGCGGCCCTGGGTGCAGCCGGATTGGCATGCGCCGATACGGGCGATACCGGCGATACGGCAGTGCCTCAGCCCCAAGGCGACGGCGGCGGAGCAGCAACCACGGATGTCGCGATTTCCGCGCAGGTGAGGGCCAGATATATGGCCGAGGATAGCCTGAAGGAATCGAGCATCAGTGTCACGACAACCGATGGGGTGGTGACGCTCGCCGGGACCTTGGCGAACGCGGAGTCCATGCGGATTGCCATCGAATTGGCCAAAGGCATCGCCGGCGTGAAGAGCGTAGACACCTCCGGTCTGTCCTCAAGCGGTGGTTAGTGCCCGATAAACCGCGCTACCGAACGGCCGCAGTGGCTTGGCAATGGGCAGCCCAAGGAGGAACCAGCGATGCCTGCAAACCTTATTGGAGATAGTTGGCTCAAATTCAGGGCCAGGCTCAGGAATCAGTTCGTGAATCCCAATGACGATGGCCTGGACGAGTTCCTGGGCCAATTGGAGTTGCTTGCAAGCAAGGTCCAGCCAAGCCACGGGATTCCGGCGGAAGAAGTCGAGCGACAGGTGAGTATCTGGCAGCGCCTGCTTGAAGGTGTTGACGCGGGTGAAGGTCCGGGCGTGGAGGATCGCGTCAACATGGATCCGCAAGTGCCAAGAGCAAGTTCCGTGGCGCGATAAGCCACGGGTCGCACCGGGGTGCGCCGTACGCGCCGTCGGCTCCGGCCAGCCGGGCGGCTCATGGCGCCGCACGCCGCGATTGACTCGGCGTTCCAGCGAGATACCTTAGTGTGCGCCGTCCGACTATCGGTGGCGCAAGGCAGCGGCCGCAAGCTGGCATCCACCGGCCGGCTCGAGGCAATCGCAGGAGCGGGGTGAATGCTAGGGTTCAATCGCCGTTACGTGCTGGTTCCCATTCTTCTCTCGATGGCGTTGCTGGGCGGAACCTTTGTTATCGACAATGCTGCGCAGTCGCGGCTGGCGCAAAGCACGCAGCGTGTGCAGGCGCTGCAACAGCGCCAGACGCTACTGTCCAATCTAATGCAGCTGCTGGTCGATGCGGAGAACGGGCAGCGGGGATACCTGCTCACTGGCGAGGACTCATTCCTGGAACCCTATGAGACCGCTCTCACTCAGCGCCAGCCAACCTTCGATGCCTTGCGCAGCGCTTATCAGCTGGGAAATCCGCAGGTACTCGAGCAGCTCGCGACGATCGATGAGCTAATGACCGATCGATTCAGCGAACTTGCCATCGCCCTGAAGTTGCAGCAGACCAAGAGCCGGGCCGCCGCCGCAGAATTCATCCGCACACGCGTCAGTACCAAGACCATGGTCCGGATCCGCGATTCGATCGAGGAACTGCGCCGCCTGGAAGCCAGTACGGTTCCGACCATGATCGAGGCGCAGCGCCGGGACCTGTTGTTGACCCGGGCCATTACCGCGGGCGGACTGGTGCTCAACATTTTCCTGGTGCTGCTGGCCGGTACCCTGATCAGCCGCAACATCAGCAGAAGGGTGGCGGACGCCCAAAGTCTGCTGCAGGAAAATCAGGAGCTTGAGACCCTGGTTGCTGTGCGTACCGCAGACCTGTCGGCCCTGTCGAGCCACCTGCAACAGGTGCAGGAACGGGAGAAAGGTGATCTCGCGCGTGAACTGCACGATGAACTCGGCGGGCTACTGGTGGCCGCAAAGATGGACGTCACCTGGTTGCGTCGCAAGGTGGGCGCGGAAGACCCCGACAGCCGTGTGCGCTGGGAGCGGATTCTGGGCGCGCTTGATTCGGGCGTCGATCTCAAGCGTCGCGTCGTCGAACAGTTGCGCCCGACCTTGCTCGACAACATGGGTCTCTATGCGGCGCTGCGCTGGCAGTTGCAGGAGTCCTGCGGCCGCGTGGGCCTGAAGTGCGAAGATGTCATGCCGGAGCACGAACTGGCGATCAGCAGCGAGGCCGCGATCGCCATCTTTCGAATTGCCCAGGAGGCAATGACAAATATCATAAAGCACTCTCGCGCCACTGCGGTTGAGCTGCGCGTAGTCCAGAGTGATGAGGAGCTGGTACTTATCATTCGCGACAATGGTGTAGGAGTGGTGCTCTCCCGTGCCAGGGCGGTTGGTTCGCACGGACTGCTCAGCATGCGTCATCGGGTGCACGCGCTGGGCGGCACCTGGTCAATGGCGCCAGGGATTGCTGGCAGCGGCACCGAGATTCAGGTGCGCCTGCCGCTGGTGAGAATTCAGGTCAAACCCGTCTGAGGGTGGCTGGGCGGGA
>JANXYA010000243.1 GCA_025350345.1 Gammaproteobacteria bacterium | reverse complement strand
CGAGGCCGCCGTGCGCAGCTCGCGCCTGCTCTCGCCGGGGCAGCCGGTGGAAGTCGAGGCCGAAGACCTCACCGAAGTGGCGGACGCGCTGGCTAGCCAGTGCGACATCATCTTGCTCGACGATTTCTCCCTCGCCCTCATGCGCGAGGCGGTCACGCTCAACCGCAGCGCCCCGCAGCCGGCGAAGCTCGAGGCCTCAGGGGGCGTGAGCCTCGAGAATATCGCCTCTGTCGCTGCCACCGGCGTGGACTTCATCTCGATCGGCGGCCTCACCAAGCATGTGCAGGCCGTCGATCTGTCGATGCGCCTGATCTAGGCGCAGGGCTACTTCTTCCGCGCTGGCTTGCGCCCCGCCTTGCGTGCGGACTTGCGGCGCGTCGCCCGCTTCGCCTTCCTGGGCCTGGCCTTCGATTTGACCCTGGCCTTTGCTTTCTTCCTGGCCTTGACCTTGGGCTTGGCCTTAGCCTTGGGCTTCGCCCTGGCCTTCGGTTTCGCCTTGGCTTTCGGTTTTGCCTTGGCTTTGGGCTTCGCTTTGGCGGCAGGCTTGGCCACTGGCATGGCCTGCGCCGCGGGCTTCGCCGCCACCGCTGGCTTGGCCTCAGCCGGCTTGGCCGCCGGGGCTGGCTTGGCTGCCGGGGCTGGCTTGGCCGCCGCGACCGGCATCGAATGGGAGGCGAACATCACGCCCTGCGGATCGAGCAGCTGCACGATGCGCCCGCCACCCGGCACATCCATCGGACCGTTGACCACTTTGCCGCCACTGGCGACCGCCGCCACTGCCGCCTTGTCGGCGCTGCTGTGGTGCATATACGGCAGCCACGTGGGAGACATCGGACTGCCCGCCTGGATGGTATAAATGCCGCCAATATCCGGCCCGCCCAGGCCAAAGGTCTGGTACATCATGCCGCCACCCATATCCATGGGAGGCTTGGCGACCCAGCCAAACAGTTGCTTGTAAAACCCGAACGCCGGCTCCCGATCACGCGCCGCCAGCTCGTTCCAGTCAAAGGCGGCGGCCGTCGCCCCGCTCGCATCCGTGGCGGGCCGGTACACCCCGAAGCGCGCGCCCTGCGGATCGATCAGCACGGCGGCACGTCCCACGCCCGCAATGTCCTCGGCCGGCTTCAGGATCCACGCGCCCAGACCCAGAGCCTTGGTCAGCGTGGCATCGACATCGCCGCTGCCGATATAGCCCAGCCATTGGGCCTTGGCGCCCATGGCGCGCGCCTCATCGGACAGGCGCATCGCGCCGGCCAACGGCACGCCGTCGCCGGCGGAAAAGATCGTGTAGGGCGATCCCGGATTCATGGGTCGCGCCTGCCAGGAAAATACGCGGGAGTAGAAGCCGGTCACGGCCTCCGGATCGTTGGCGAGCAGTTCCTGCCAGATGAACCGCCCGTGATAGCTGGGCTGAGCCATGTCGGTCCCCTTGAAGCTGGTGGTGATCGTAAGAAGCCGGCGGCTTCTGCTACCCGCGACAATATCCCAAACTAGGGCCGACTAACAATCGCGGGATTCACTTCCACTGTCACGTGGACGATCTCCTTGTGGGCCTGCAACAGCGAGCGGAAATACTCAGGGGTTGCCGGCGTCGCGGTGGTGACACTGAGCAGGCAGGCATACCTGCCCTTGCCGACCTTCCACACGTGCAGATCATCCAGATCGGCGGGGAGCGGCGAGTCGCGCAGGGTCTGGCGGATTTCCGCCACCACCGGTGCGTCCATCTCGGCGTCGAGGAGGCTCCGGCCCGTGGAGCGCAACAGGGCGATCGCCCAGGCCGCGACCAGGCCGGACCCAAACAGTCCCACCGCCGCGTCGAGCCAGGGGATCGACCAGTACTTGGCGCCCGCCAGGGCCGCGATGGCCAGCACCGAGGTCGCGGCATCCGCGGCCACGTGCACATAGGCGGAACGCAGATTCAGGTCAGTGCCGGTGTGATCATGCGCGACACCCGGCGCGTGCGCATGGACGTGCCCGTGCCCGTGCTCATGTGCATGGCCGTGCGGGTGGTCGTGGTCGTGGCGCGAGCCGCGCGCAGCCCCCGCGAGCATCCAGGCGGACAGGAGATTGACCAGCAATCCCAGCGCGGCGACCGCCAGCGCCTCGTTGTAGGCAATGGGCCCCGGATGGAGCAGTCGTGTCACACATTCGTAAACCATGAACAGCGCGACACCGATCAGCATCAGCGCGCTGGTGTATGCGCCCAGCACCTCGACCTT
>JANXYA010000230.1 GCA_025350345.1 Gammaproteobacteria bacterium | reverse complement strand
GAGACCAAGGATGCGGTGCTGGTCGCGGCACGCGATCGCGTGCAGGACGTCAAGACCCTGGTGGCCCGGCTCAAGGACTCGGGCCGCACCGAGCATGCCCTGCACCGCGAAGTATTCCGCCCCTGGGGCAGTTACGATTCCCTCGACCAGGGCGATCGCTTCCAGGTCAAGAGGCTGGTGGTGCATCCGGGCGGGGTGCTGTCCCTGCAGCTGCATCACCATCGCGCCGAGCATTGGATCGTGGTCTCCGGCACGGCACGCATCACCCGTGGCGAAGAGATCTTCGAGCTCCGGGAAAACCAGTCCACCTACATCCCGGTGGGCATGCGCCACCGCATCGAGAACCACGGCACCGTGCCCCTGCACATCATCGAGGTGCAGTCGGGCGGCTACCTCGGCGAGGACGACATCGAGCGCTTCGAAGATCGGTACGGGCGCGAGGGCACGAAGCGGTGACGGCCCTCAGCTGCTTCAAGGCCTATGATGTCCGTGGCCGCATCCCCACCGAACTGAACGAGGAACTGGTCTACCAGATTGGCCGCTCCTACGCCGGATTCGTCCAGCCGCGCCAGGTGGTCGTGGGGCGCGATATCCGCGCCACCAGCTTGACGCTCTCGGCGGCACTGATCCGCGGCCTGAACGACTCGGGAGTCGACGTCGAGGACATCGGCCTGTGCGGCACGGAAGGCGTCTATTTTGCGACCTTCTCCGGCGAGCTTGACGGCGGCATCATGGTGACCGCCAGCCACAATCCGCCGGATTACAATGGCCTGAAATTCGTCCGCGAAGGCAGCCGGCCAATCAGCGCGGACACGGGGCTGCAGCAGATGCGCGCGATGATCGAAGGTGCGCGCCTGCCGCCCCACGCGGCGCGACCCGGCCAGGTGAGGCCGCGCAACATTAACGAGGGCTATCTCGAGCACCTGCTCGGCTATGTGAAGGGCGCCCGCCTGCGGCGCCTGAAAGTCGTCGTGAACCCCGGGAACGGTGGGGCCGGGCTCGTGCTCGACCAGCTCGAAGCGCACCTGCCCTTCGAGTTCATCAGGCTCAACTACCCCCCGGACAGCTCCTTTCCGAACGGCGTGCCCAATCCAATGCTCGAGCAGAACCGCCGCAGCACGGTGCAGGCGATGCGCGCGAGCGGCGCGGACGTCGGCCTGGCCTGGGACGGGGATTTCGACCGCTGTTTCTTCTTCGATGAGCACGGCGGATTCGTGGAGGGCTATTACCTGGTGGGCCTGCTGGCCGAAGCGTTTCTGCAGCGCTATCCCGGCAGCCGCATCGTGCATGATCCGCGCCTGACCTGGAACACCATCGACATCGTGCGCCGATGCGGGGGTGAACCGGTGATGTGCCGCTCGGGGCACGCCTTCATCAAGCAGCGCATGCGCGAGGTCGACGCCGTGTACGGTGGCGAGATGAGCGCGCATCATTATTTCCGCGACTTCGCCTATTGCGACAGCGGCATGATTCCCTGGCTGCTGGTGCTCGCGGTGATGTGCGAGACGGGCAAAACTTTAAGCGAGCTGGTGGGCGAGCGCCAGCGCCTGTTTCCGGCCAGCGGGGAGATCAACCGCGAAATCGCCGACGTGCAGGCGGTGACGAGGAGAGTGCGGGAGCACTACGCCGCGGCCGCCCTGGGCATTGATTTCACCGACGGCCTGTCGATGGAATTCGCGCAGTGGCGCCTGAACTTGCATGGCTCCAACACCGAGCCGCTGGTGCGACTGAACGTCGAGGCGCGCGGCAGCGAGGCGCTGATGCGTGAGCGGACGGACGAGGTGTTGCAACTGATGGCGCAGGCATGAACACGCTCGATACGCTGCTGAGCCGGCGCTCGATTCCCGCGCAGTGTCTGACGGGCCCGGGCCCCAACGAGGCGCAACTCAACGCCGCTTTCGAGGCGGCCATGCGCGCGCCCGACCACGGCCGCATGCAGCCCTGGCGCTTCCGGCTGATGCGCGGGGCGGCGCGGGCGCGCTTCGCTGAAATGCTGGTGGCGTGCGCACGCGCGCGTGATCCGGCGACGCCGGCGGCGCAGCTCGAGAAAATGCGCAGCCGCCCGCAGCAGGTTCCGCTAGTGATCGCGGTCAGCGCCCGGATTCGCGACAATCCCAAGGTGCCGGACATCGAGCAGCTGCTCGCCACGGCTGCCAGCGTCATGAACCTGCTCAATGCCCTGCACGCGCAGGGATTTGGCGCCATCCTGCTCACAGGTCCGAGCGTCTACGACCCGGCCGTGGCCACGGCGCTGGGGTGCGAAGCCGGCGAGCGACTGGTGGGATTCGTGTACGTGGGCACGGTGGGTGTGGTGACGCCCACGGCGCCCGCCCGCCCGGCGAGCGCCGCGTTTGTCAGCGAGTGGTCCGGCACCGACTAGCCAAGGATCAGCCTAAGGACGCCCGGCGCCCGGCCCGCGATTGCTCGACGAGGGGTACGCGCTCCAGTAGGCTGCCCCCCGTATGTGGGGGATTGCGCGTTACCAATGGCTGGTCTTGTTCGCAGCCTGGCTGGGCTGGGGATTCGACGTTTTCGACGGGCTGCTGTTCAACTACGTCGCCCCCAATTGCATCCCCACGCTCCTGCACCTGCCGGTGGGCTCGCCCGCAGCGATCGCAGCGACCCGCTTCTGGACCGGTGTGCTCACCTCGCTCCTGCTGCTGGGCTGGGCGGCGGGCGGGGTGCTGTTCGGACTGATCTGCGACCGCGTGGGGCGCCTGCGCACGCTGCTGCTGACCATGCTCATGTACGCGATCGGCACCGCGGCCTGCGCGGCGGCCACCAACCTGTGGATGCTGATTGCCTTCCGGCTGGTGGCGAGCCTGGGGATCGGTGGTGAGTGGGCGGCGGGAGCCAGCATGGTGGCCGAGGTGATGCCCGAGCATCGCCGCGTCGAGGCCGGTGCGCTGCTGTACACGGCCGCGCCGTTTGGCCTGTTCCTCGCGACCCTGATCAACTACCAGGTGGCGGGCGTCTGGTTCGCGGGCAATACCGAGCAGTCCTGGCGCTACGTGTTCCTGTTTGGCCTGCTGCCAGCGGCAGTCGCCTTCTTCGTGCGCCTGTACGTGCATGAGCCGGAACGCTGGCAGAAGGCGCGGGCGAGGAGCCGGACCAGGCTGCGGGAGATTTTCGGCCCGGAACTCCTGCGCCGGACGCTGGTGGGCACCTTTATCGCAGTCTTCGCCCTCATCGCGTGGTGGAGCTGCAGTGCCTTCATCCCGATCGTTGCCACGGAGCTGGCGCGCACGGAGGCGGGGTTACGCGGTCTCGACCCGCATGGCACCCAGGGCCTGATCGAGAATTGGAAGCTCACCGCGACGATGGCCTTCAACCTGGGCGGCCTGATCGGCACGCTGCTCACCATCCCACTGGCAAATTATCTCGGCCGCCGGCCCATGTTCGCCCTGTATTTTGCCGCCTCGGCGGCCGCGATCCTGGCCACGTTCGGGCTGGACATGCCCGCCCATGCGCGCCTGTACATGTTCTTCGCCGTCGGCATGTCCGTGTTCGGCGTCTTCGGGGCCTTCCCCTTCTACCTGCCGGAACTGTTCCCGACGCGATTGCGGGCAACCGGAGCGGGCTTCTGCTACAACATTGGCCGCGTGGTGGCCTCGGTGGGACCCTTCGTGGTCGTCGCCGCGGCCCAGAGCGGCACGGCGATGCAGACGATCTTTTACGTTGGCTTCGTGCCGCTTGCGGGCCTGTTGCTGGCGCCGCTGATCCTGGAGACCCGCGCCGGTGCGCTGCAGGACTGAGGCCGTGAACGCCGTGATGTATCGAGGGACCTAGCCGTGGAATTCATCGATCTCAAGTCGCAGTACCGGGCCATGCGCAGCGAGATCAATTCGCGCATCCAGGCCGTGCTCGAGCACGGCCAGTACATCCTCGGTCCCGAGGTACGCGATCTGGAGCAGCGGCTGGCTGCGTACGCCAACAGCCGGCACTGCGTGACCGTCGCGAGCGGGACTGAGGCCCTGCTCATCGCCCTGATGGCACACGGCATCGGGCCTGGCGATGAGGTGATCACCACGCCCTTCAGCTTCGTGGCCACCGCCGAAGTCATCGTGCTGGTGGGCGCCCGCCCGGTGTTCGTCGACGTGGAGCCCGACACCGCCAACCTGGACGCCACCTTGCTCGATGCGGCGATCAGCGAGCGCACCAAGGCGATCATGCCGGTCGGTCTGTATGGCCAACCGGCCGACATGGATGAGATCAGCGCGATCGCTGCCCGCCGTGGACCGATCGCGGTCATCGAGGACGCTGCCCAGAGTTTTGGCGCCAGCTACCACGGCCGGCGCAGCGGCGCGCTCTCGGCCATGGGTTGCACCAGTTTCTTTCCGAGCAAGCCGCTCGGCTGCTACGGCGACGGCGGCGCGATCTTCACCGACGACGCAACGCTCGCGCAGGCCTGCAGCGAGATTCGCGTCCACGGACAGAGTGCGCGCTATCTGCACACGCGCATCGGCGTCGGTGGGCGAATGGATACGCTCCAGTGCGCAGTCCTGCTGGGGAAGCTGACGCGCTTTGATTGGGAGATTGCGCGACGGATCGAGCTGGGCAACCGCTACGGGGAGGCCATCCGCGCCAGTGGCGCCCGGGTCGGCCTGCTGGCGGTGCGGCCCGGCCGCAGCTGCGTCTGGGCCCAATATACGGTGCTGGTCGAGAATCGCGACGCCGTGCAGGATAAGCTCAAGCGCGCCGGCATACCGACGGCGGTGCACTATCCGCGGCCACTTCACAGGCAGCCGGCCTATGAGCCCCTGTGTGATGCCAGGCCGATGCCGGTGAGCGAGTCACTGGCAAGTCAGGTGATCAGCCTGCCGATGAGCGCCGATCTCACGGAATCGCAGCAGGATGCCGTCGTCGCGGCCCTCGCGCGCGCCACGAGCTGAGCGCGGAGTGCAGCTGCCATGAATCGCCTTGCTTGCTGCCCGATCCTGCTGGTACTGAGCCTGGTGCCGATGATGGCCGACGCGGCACCGCCGTCCACGGATCACCAGATGCTCGCGGGCACCGTGACCCGCGTCATCGACGGTGACACGATCGAAGTGCAGCTGGGCAAGCGGCGCATCCCGGTGCACCTGCGTGGCATCGATGCACCCGAGCCCGGCCAGCCCTGGTGCAAGGAAGCCACCGCAGCTCTGGCGCAGATGGTGCTGAACCAGGATGTCGATCTGGAGCCGCTCGGGGTCGATGACCGGAATCGGCGCACGACGATCATTTTCGTGGGAGAGGAGGAAGTAGGTGCGGCGATGGTGCGCGACGGCAACGCCTGGGCTGACCGCCGGCACCTGAGCGCCAGCGATACGGAACTGTGTGAACTTGAGGCCGACGCGCGGGAAAGGAAGGTGGGATTGTGGGCGCTTGCTCCGCGCGATCGTATCGCGCCCTGGGAGTACCGGCGCCGGCTCCTGCATCGGCATTTCACCGATTACAGTGACGAGAGCGTCGCGCACTGCATGGAGGCTGCTGAAAAGGCGCATCGATGAAGCGAAGCCCGAGGGTCGGGTATCAGTGCCTGGCCTCTTGCGGCGTCGCTGCGGTAGCTGACAATGCCTTGGTGAGGTTGACCCGCCATTCCGGGGAACACCAACCTGGATCAGGAAATCCCGAGTTGCGTTAGTACGGCACCGTACCGACAAGGTCGGCGGCCCGGCGCAACCTGCACCCATCCGTCAGGCGCACCCCGGGGCCAATACCGTGATCAACCAGCTCAGGCTACTGAAGCGCAACCTGAAATTTGTCAGGGCGCGGCTCACGAATACAAATACCGAGAGATTCGTGTGCCCGGCATGTCTATATAAAGGCCCGTTCGTGGACGCGAACGACCCTTCGGGTCCGCGAAAGCACGCGGAGTGTCCGCGCTGCGGGGCGCTTGAGCGCCACCGCCTGCAGGCACTTACGACAAGCGCGGTATTCGAGCGGCGCTCGCCGTCCCAATTGTCAATGCTCCATTTCGCCCCGGAGGAGTTCTTCCGGAGAAAATTCAGCCGGATGTTCGCGCGCTACGAAACCGCGGATTTAACGATGCGCGGGGTAGATCACAAAGTCGACATCCAGGACCTTCCCTTTGCCGACGCCACCTACGACGTCGTCTACGCCTCGCATGTGCTGGAACACATCCAGGATGATCGAAAGGCGATATCCGAGATCCGGCGTGTGCTGCGTCCGGGAAGCCTCGCATTTCTTCCGGTCCCCATGCTGGGATACACCACCATAGAGTTTGGCGCACCAGATCCGCTCGACTTTTATCACGTCCGTGCGCCTGGATACGACTACCCCAAGCGCTACCTGGACCATTTCCGCGCCGTCAAGGAGTTCACGTCCCAGGTGACCGCCGTGCG
>JANXYA010000130.1 GCA_025350345.1 Gammaproteobacteria bacterium | reverse complement strand
CGCGACGTGCTGGGCATGAAACGCGCGGTACTGTCGGTACTCGCCGGTGACATCTTTCGCGAGACGCCCATCTGGAAGTCCCTGCACATGTTCAAGGCGATTTACCTGCTGGCTTCCGTTTTCAACCTTCGCCGCACTCTGGGCGCCTTGCGTCAGCGGGCCGCCAGCATGCGGCCCGTCGTGCCGGGCGAATGACCGAGTGCCGATGAGCGGGCAAGCCAATATTCGCGTCAGCTACCTGCCACGCCAGGAACTGCTCCTTCATCCGGAGGCCTGGTGGCAAGGCGTGCTGGGGGTGGTGCCCTTCGGCCAGGATCCGGACTTCCCGGCGCCACCCGCTATTCCCATCGCGCCCGTCGGACTGCCGGAACTTGGAACCGGGCACTGCACTTGCGAGGTGTGGCGGGCGTCGGAACCGCTTCGCTCTGGTCACAGTGGAGCGGTACATTACCGCGCCGGAGCGCAGGTGTTGTTCGGGCGCCTGGTACTGGCAGAGTCGGCCCCGGTGAAGAGCGGTCCTGAAGGGCCGGCAGTGCTCCAGCAGGCAACCGCACAGGCATACGCGCAGATCTTCGCAGCGCTCGATGGCCTGGGATATCCCCATCTGCTGAGAATCTGGAACTACTTCGCCGAGATCAACCGGGCCGCTTCGCAGGGCGAGCGCTACCACGAGTTCAATACGGCGCGCCGCCAGGCGTTCCTGCGCGCCCGGCGGGTGATCGAGGGCCAGGTCCCCGCGGCGTGCGCGCTCGGCTCTGCCTCTGGCTCGCCCCTGGTCATCTACTTCCTGGCGAGCGCGACCGCCGCCCGCTCGCTGGAAAATCCCCGGCAGGTCAGTGCCTTCCGCTACCCGGCGGAGTATGGGCCCGACAGCCCGACGTTTTCGCGCGCGGTCCTTGCAGCGCCAATGAGCGGAAACTGTCTGCTCACCTCTGGCACGGCCAGCATTCTCGGCCACAGCACCGTGCACGCTGGCAATGCCGCCGCGCAGATCCGCGAGTCGATCTCCAATGTCACGGAACTCGTTGCCGAAGCCAACCGGGTGAGCGGCGCGCGGCGCTTTTCCATCGAAGAGCTGCAATACAAGGTTTACGTGCGCCACACGACCGATCTGGATGAGATTCGCCGTGAGCTTGCGCTGCTGCTGCCTGCAAGCTGCCCAGTTACCTATCTGCAGGCCGACATTTGTCGCCGCGACTTGCTGGTTGAGATCGAGGCCGTCGGCAGCGCCGCTCCCGACGCCAGTGCGGATTCGCGGTAAATCAAGCCATGACAATGCACAGGTACGGGTGGCGTCCAGCCCTGGCCCTGGGTCTGGCGCTATGGGGCTGCGCTGCCCCAATGGGCCGTGCTGCGGATCGGCCGCTGTGGGAATTTGGTCTGGGGGCCGGAGCGATCGCTTTCACGGATTACCGTGGAGCTGACAGCGCGCATGTCTATCCGCTGCCGGTTCCCTATTTCGTCTACCGTGGAAAATTATTCAGGGCCGATCGCGATGGCGTGCGCGGCATGCTGATCAGGAATCCACGGGTCGAGCTGAATGTGAGCGTCGATGCGACGACGCCCGTGAGCAGCCGCAACAACAGCGCACGCGTCGGGATGCCCGACCTGAAACCCACTGTTGAATTCGGTCCATCGCTGGATGTCCATCTGTGGCGCTCAGGCAATGAACGGCTGCGCCTCGACTTTCTGGTTCCGGCGCGCAAGGCATTCACCATCGAGCGGCAGCCGCAATCCGTCGGCTGGTTTGTGGCGCCGCGAATCAATCTCGACGTACGCGACATCGCCGGCCGCGCCGGGTGGGATGTCGGCATGTTCATCGCGCCGCTGTTTGCCGACCGCCAGTATCACGATTACTTCTATTCAGTGGCGCCGTCCTTCGCTACACCGAGCCGTCCGGCCTACCAGGCTGCGGGTGGCTACGCCGGAACCGAGCTGCTCGCGGCAACCTCCAGGCGCTATCGCGAATTCTGGTTCGGCGCCTTCGTGCGCTACGACTCACTGGCTGGGGCCACTTTCCTGGCCAGCCCCCTGGTCCGCTCGCGCAGCTATTGGGCGGGCGGTTTCGGGATCGCGCGGATCATTGCCAAGTCACAGCGCCAGGCCGTGGGCGACAACTGAGGTGAGCGCCATTATCGGCCGCACTCTCCGACTCGCGGGCGACCAGGCGAAGTTCTGGGCATCGCTGCTGCTATTTGCCGTGCTGGGCCTGATCTGGTCACTGGTGGCCATCCCCGCGTACCTGCTTTTGCCGCGGCAGCTGGGCACCCGGATCGGTCGCCTGGGATTCAACCGCCTGAGCGGGCTATACGTTTCATGGCTGGCACTGGTCAGGGCGTACCGGCTGGACCTGCGGGACCTGGATGCGTTGGCTGGCGGGCCAGCCGTGATCCTGGCACCGAA
>JANXYA010000127.1 GCA_025350345.1 Gammaproteobacteria bacterium | reverse complement strand
TCCCAGGGCCACGGTCGTGGCCGTCAATCGCCACGCGGGCGATGCTGGCGGCGTGGGCTGACAGCCCGATGAAAGCTCCCGGACCTCTGCTGGGCGGCGTGGAGCTGGGCGGAACCAAGTGTGTCTGCCTGGTGGGTACCGGTCCCGAAGACATACTGGCGCGCACTTCGCTCCCCACGGGCGCTGATCCGGCCGTGACGCTCGAGCGGATTGCAGCGGTCCTCAGGGACTGGAACCGCGACCACGGCCCGATCGCCGCGCTGGGCATTTGCAGCTTTGGCCCCCTTGATCTCATCAGAACGTCGGCGACGTACGGATGCATCACCTCGACTCCCAAACCGGGCTGGGGGCGCGTGGATGTCGTGGGCCCCTTGTCCCGGGCCTGTGCCGTGCCTGTCGGTTTCGACACCGACGTCAACGGGGCTGCGCTGGCGGAAGGCCGCTGGGGCGCCGCCATCGGATGCGGCAGTTACGCCTACGTCACGGTGGGTACCGGCATCGGGGTCGGACTGGTGGTGGGCGGGCGTCCGGTACAGGGCTTCTCACATCCGGAGCTGGGCCATATCCGCATCGTGCGCCGTGCCGGCGATAGCTGGAAGGGCGCCTGCAGCTTTCACGGCGACTGCGTCGAGGGCCTGGCATCAGGAGTCGCGATCGAGCGCCGCACGGGTCGTCGCGCCGCCGACCTCAAGCCCGACGACCCGGTCTGGGAACTCGTGGCCCATGCTCTCGGGCAGCTGCTGCACACGCTGGTCCTGGCAACGGCGCCGCAGCGCATCTTGCTGGGCGGCGGGGTGATGAACGGTCAGGCGCACCTGTTCGAGCGCCTGCGGCGCGAGCTGCAGCAGAGCCTCAACCACTATATCGATGCGCCCGAGGTCGGCGCGCAGATCGCCGCATGTGTACGGCCTCCCGGCCTGGGTGATCTGGCGGGCCCGCTTGGCGCGCTGGCCGTCGCGGCGGATGCGCTCACGACCGGATAGTGGCATCGAGGACGGGGAAGGGCCCGAGCGTCGCGCCGCGACTCCCCTGGGCGCCGCTAGCGATTCCTGGCTGACGCCTCCTGGCCCGCCGCCACGGCCTGACGCTCCCGCCACCAGCGCGCGGACAGCAATTCGGCGTGACGCGCGAGAAACACTTCGCGCAGGGCCGGCGGCAGCGCCAGGAACGGGAGCCACTGCTCCGGGAACACGTCGCGCGGACCGACGTAGAACCAGGGCTCCGCGGCTATTTCCTCTTCATCGCTCCGGGCGCTGGGCAGGTCCCGGAACTCACAGTCGCCGAGCAGCGAGACTTCATCGTAATCGTAGAAGATGACGCGGCCATGGCGCGTCACGCCGAAGTTCTTCAGCAGCAGATCGCCAGGGAAGAGGTTGGTCGCCGCCAGTTCGCGCAGCGCATGGCCGTAGTCCGCGATCGCCGCCTCGGCGGCCGCGGGTTCGGCTTCACGCAGGAACAGGTTCAGGGGCCGCAGGCGCCGCTCGATGTAGCAGTGCTCGATGATCAGCTCATCGCCATCGAGCCGGCAGCTCCTGCTGGCTTCACCCAGCAGCTCCTCGACGAGCGCAGGCATGAAGCGCGCGCGCGGGAGCTTCAGCCGCTTGAATTCCTGGGCATCGACCATGCGCCCGGCCCGATCGTGGCGGAAGACGAAGCGATAGCGCTCCATGACTTCCTCGCGCGTCGAGTGCTTCGGGGCGCCAAAGCGATCGCGGATCACCTTGAATGCCAGGTCATGCGAGGGGAGGGTGAACACGATCATCACCAGCCCACGCTCGCCCGGCGCGTGCACGAAGGCGTCAATGGAGCCGTCCAGATGCCGGCGCAGCGTAAAATAGCGCTCCGTCTTGCCCTGCTTGGCGCGGCCCAGCACCGTGTACAGTTCGTCCACGGGCTTGCGCGGCATGAAGGAGCGCAGCAACGTGACTGCCGCGCCCACCACCGGCAGATCGACGTGGAAATAGGAATTGGCGTAGCCGAACAGGGCGCTGATGTCGTTGCGTGACAGCAGCACCGCGCTCACCTGCACGCCCTCGGCCATGCGGCGAAAGGCGATCACGAGCGGTGTGACGGCGCTGTCGCCGACCAGCCGGCCGACCAGGAAGGCATCGGTGCCGCGATAGAAGATCGGTTCGATCAACTCGATCGATTCGGGCGCGGCGCTCGGCGGGCGGGATTCAAAATGCCGGCCCAGCTCGGTGCTCACGCGGCGGACGGCGGTGGCGGGCGCCGTGAGCGTGGCGCTGAAGGGCAGGTCAGCGAGCACGTCGGCGAGCGCCGCCTGGAGCGAAGCGGTCGCCGGGTAGACGCGGATCGGCACCACACCTGCAGCGCGTCCCATGTGCGTGGCGCAGAACTCCACCGCTGGGTTGACGCCGACGGTGCCGAACAGATCCCGGGTCACTGAATTGTAGAAAGTGCGGTAGAAATCGCTGTCCGCGAGGCGTTCGATCAGGGATCCGTAGGCCGCCGTGGCAGCAACCCAGAAGCCCTCGCCGGCACCGCTGGCATCGGCCCCGGCGCCGGCCTCACGCAGGGCGTGCAGCGCCTGGCTGACCCGCTGCTCGTACAGCTCGATGCGCGCCACGGCGTCGAGTTCGCGGGCCGCGGCGTCGCCGCTGAGGAAATGCTCCGCGGCGCGGCGGGTAATGCGGCCGAATTCCTCGTTGTAGGCGCGAAATTGCGCCGCGATCAGGACCGCTGCAGCCTGCGGCGTGCAGGCCGGCGCGACACACGGCGCCGGGTTCGAGGTCCCGCTCGCGAGCGGGGCTGCCGCAAGCGCGCTCATCAGGCCACGGCGCGGGCGTGGCCGTTCGCCGGCGCCGTCGTGAACTGCTCGCCGTCGGTACTGCCGGTCATTGCGCCGGTCGAGCACTGCCCGGCGGTGATTGCGCTCTGCACGGCGTCGAAGTAACCCGTGCCGACGAAGGCCTGGTGCTTGGCGGCCCGGTAGCCAGCGCGCTCCTGCGCAAACTCGCGCTGCTGGAGCTGGGAGTAGCCGTACATGCCCTCGTCGCGGTAGGCGGAGGCCAGCTCGAACATGGACAGATTGAGCGCGTGCCAGCCCGCCAGCGTGATGAACTGGAAGCGGTAGCCCATCGCGGCCAGCTCTTCGCGCCAGGCGCTCATCGTCGCCTGATCGACGTTCGCCTGCCAGTTGAAGGAGGGCGAGCAGTTGTAGGCGAGGAGGCGCTCCGGATAGCGCTCGCGCAGCGCTTCGGCGAAGCGCCGGGCCTGCGCCAGGTCGGGCCTGGAGGTCTCGCACCAGACCAGGTCGGCGTAGGGCGCGTAGGCGAGGCCGCGATCGATGGCCTGCTCGATGCCGGCGCGGACCTGATAGAACCCTTCGCTGGAGCGCTCACCCGTGAGAAAGCGCCTATCGCGCGCATCGTGGTCAGAGAGCAGCAGGGTGGCGGCATCCGCGTCGGTACGCGCGATGATGACGGTGGGAATGCCCGCGACGTCCGCGGCCAGCCGGGCGGCCACCAGCTTATTGATGGCCTCCTCGGTCGACACCAGCACCTTGCCGCCCATGTGGCCGCACTTCTTGGCGGAGGAGAGCTGGTCCTCGAAATGCACCGCGGCGGCGCCCGCCGCGATCAGCGCCTTGGTGAGCTCGAAGGCATTCAGGTTGCCACCGAAGCCGGCTTCGGCGTCGGCGATGATGGGCACCAGCCAGTCGCGGGCGTCACTGCCATCCAGGTGATGGATCTGATCGGTGCGCAGCAGTGCGTTGTTGATGCGCTCGACCATGCGCGGCACCGAGTCGACCGGGTACAGGCTCTGGTCGGGGTACATCTCGCCGGCGGAATTGGCATCGCCCGCCACCTGCCAGCCCGAGCAGTAGATGGCCTTGAGGCCCGCCTGCACGGCCTGCACGGCCTGATTGCCGCTCATGCAGCCCAGTGCGCCGATCACCGGCTCGCTGTGCAGCAGGTTCCAGAATTTCTCGGCTCCGAGGCGCGCGAGGGAGTGCTCGATATGGACCGTGCCACGGAGCCGCAGCACATCGGCGGCGGAGTAGGGGCGCTTCAGGCCGCGCCAGCGGGGACTGTGCTGCCAGTCGGCCTCGAGGCGGGCGGCCAGCGGTTGCGTCGCGCTCATGTGCGTACTCCAGCGGTGTGGCAGGGCTGCCGTTGACAAGCCTACGGTCCAGGAGAGAGGATTTACACAATAGAAATTTCACAGTGTGAAGTTCACAAATGCCAGGGCTGCTGCGGCAGGGACACTTTCTCGGCACCAAGCTGCGCTCGCTGCGCAAGCGCAACGGGCTGACCCTCGAGGAGCTGTCGGCGCGCTGCGTGCAGCGCGAGGCGGCGGCCGCGCCTTCGGTCTCCTACCTGAGCATGATCGAGACCGGCAAGCGCACCCCCTCGCCGGAGACGCTGGCGCTGCTGGCCGCGGTCTTCAGCAAGGAGGAGCGCTGGTTCCTCGATGACCACGCCGCCGTGGAGCTTGCACCGGCGCGGCGCGAGCGCGGGGGGCTGGAGGCCATGCCGCTGGAACCGGCGTTCCTGTTCTCGCACCAGCTGCTGCAGAACGCGCTGCCGGAGTTGCTCTCGCAGACCGGCACGACCGGCCGGCAGTTCGCGCAGCTGCTGATCCGGGTCTGGCAGGAGACCCACCACAATGATTTTCCCGACATCGAGCGGGCCGCCGAGTCGGTCGGCCTGCGCGAACTGCCGCTGTCGCTCGAGCGCCTGCACGCCATCTGCAAGCGCCTGGGGCTGCAGCTGCGCTGGTTCGATCCGGGGCGGGGCGCGAGCCAGGGGCGGCCGCTGCGCGCGCGCTTCGAAGCGCCGGACACGCTGCTGATCAATCGCCGGCTGCGCTCCCAGGAGGAACGGCTCCGTTACGAGCTCGCCTATTTCATCGGTCATCGCCTGCTGCACAATGGCGACGGGCTGGTCTCCCCGCGCGAGGCCACCTGGAATCTGGACGCGGAAAGCGCGGCCGGAGCGGCCGGTGCCCGCGGCATGGGTACGCAGGACGTGCTCTACGCCTGGCGCGATTTTGAATGCAGCTTTTTCGCCGGCGCGCTGCTGTGCCCGCGCGCGCCATTCCGCCGCTTCCTGGTCCGCGAAGCGCACCGCCTGGCCTCCTGCCTGAAGCTCGGCGTCACCTCAGCGGTGGTGATGCGGCGCATGACCGCCGTTTCGCCGTACCGCTACTGGCATTATTTCGATGCCTACCCGCCCGGCTTCCTGCGCGCCGTGTATCGCGGCAACGGCATCCCGCTGCCCTGGGGCAACATGAGCCTGGTCTCCGACCCCTGCCCGCGCTGGGCCGTGTTCCGGCTGCTGCGGGCCGCGCCGCTGCCTCGGCACCCGACGCACCGGCCGATATCGCAGATTTCCGTCATGCACGACGGCAAGCGCGCGCGCCTCTATTGCTGCCATTCGGTGCTGACACGCGACGCGGCGCGCGCGCTGCACGTGCAATCGGTAGGCGTCGATTTGCTGCCGGCGCTCGAGGCGCAGGGCTACGATGGCGATGGCATCGTGGCGAGCGTCGCGGAGGCCTGCCGGCGCGGTGGGGGCGATGCGGCGATTCCCACCTCGGCCGCCGCGGCGCTGCGCTCCGTGGCCCAGGTGCTGAGCATCCACTGGATCGCCGATGCGCTGGAATCACCGGCTGGCGTCATCTGCCCGAGGAGCGGTGCCTGCCCGCGCACGCCGCGCGCCTGCGGGACCGCCCGGGCTTGATTTGGAGCGCCGCGCCGCTACCCGCGCTGCCCGAGTTCCGCAACCAGCGCCGCCCATGATGTGATCGGCGCCGAACACTGGCTGCCACGGCAGAGGTAGGCCACACCGCCGGGGAATGCGGGTTTGGCGGCGAGAGCGGCGGGCAGCGTCACATCGGACTGCTGCAGATCTTCCGCCGTGTGGATTGCCAGCACCACTCGTCGTGGCGCGTAGAGTGCGGCGAGTTGCCGGCGCCAGGGCTCGATGATGGCGGCGGGGCCACGCAGGATCACGATTTCGGTCGGGGACAGGGCTTCCTCGAGGGCCTGCAGCAGGCTCGCGTGGCCGGGCGGGTACTCCTGCATGGCCTGCCAGGCCGCGCGCAGCGTGCCCTCGGCGGCCACCAGGTAGCGACTCTCACCCAGCAGGCACCCCAGCCGCTGCAGCACGATGGCGGCGACGCCGTTGCCGGCGGGCAGCGCATCGTCGCCGAAAGACTTCGGGCGGCTGATGAGCGTTTCGTGATCGGCAGAGGTGAAGTAGAAACCGCCATTGCGCTCGTCGATGAATGCACTGAGCACGACCTCGAGCAGTTCACAGGCCCATTGCAGCTCGGCGGCGTCGAAGCGCACGGTGCCGAGCTCGAGGATCGCATCGGCCAGGAACACGTAGTCATCGAGGTAGGCGTTGAGCCGGGCGACGCCGCCGTCGCTGCTCGCCAGCAGGCGGCCGTTACGCCAGTGCTGTGCGCGCAGGTAGCGCAGTGCCGCGCTGGCCGCCTGTTCCAGGTCAGGGCGATCGAGCACGCGCGCGGCGGTGGCGAGCGCGCGGATGGCCAGCGCATTCCAGCTGACGAGGATCTTTTCGTCCCGGTCCGGACGCACGCGCCGCTCGCGCAGGGCCAGCAGCTTGGCGCGGGCCGAGGCGAGGAGCGCGGTGAGCTGTGCCTGACTGGCGTGGCCGGCCGCCGCCAGCGCCTCGAGCGGCTGGGCCACGAGCAGATGATGCGCGTGATGCTCGAAATTGGGCGGCAGATCGAGGCCGTGGTGGGCGGCAAACACGCTGAATTCATCCGCGTCCAGCGCCGCGCGCACCGCGGCCCTGTCCCAGACGTAGTAACTGCCCTCCACGCCGGCGGCGTCGGCATCGAGGCTGGAATAGAACGCGCCCCCCGGCGCGCGCAGCTCGTCGAGCATCCAGTCGGCGGTACGCCCCGCAATCTCGCCGAACAGGGCTTCGCCCGTGGCGCAGGCGGCTTCGGCGTACACGCCGAGCAGCAGCGCATTGTCGTAGAGCATCTTCTCGAAGTGCGGAATGGCCCACTGCCCATCGACGCTGTAGCGGAAGAAGCCGCCACCCAACTGGTCGAAGAGGCCCCCTGTGGCCATGCGCGTCAGCGTCAGGGTCGCCATGTAAAGGGCCTGCAGGTCCGGCACGGCCGCGCCGGCGCTGGCGTGCCAGTCACGGAGCGCGCGCTGCACCAGGGGTGCGTGCGGGAACTTCGGCGCGCTGCCGAACCCGCCCCAATCGCGATCGAAACTGCGCTCCAGCTGGGCGCGGCAGCTGCGCAGGGGCGCAGCATCGAGGGCCTGGGTGCCCGGCGCCGGCGCGGGCTGCAGCTCATCGAGCCCACGCACCACGGCGAGCGCGCTGCTAGCCAATTCGGCTTCGTGATCCCGGTAATAGTCGGCGACCTGCGTGAGCAGTTCCCGGAACGAGGGCAGGCCGTGGCGCCTCTCGGGCGGAAAATAGGTGCCGCCGAAGAATGGGCGCTGGTCCTCGTGCATGAGGAACATCGTGAGCGGCCAGCCGCCGCCGCGGCGCGTCAGCATCTGGTGGGCCAGCTGGTACAGGCGATCGAGGTCCGGGCGTTCCTCGCGATCGACCTTGATGTTGACGAAGCGCGCGTTCATGAGCGCCGCCGTGGCCTCATCCTCGAAGGATTCGTGCGCCATCACGTGGCACCAGTGGCAGGCCGCATAGCCGATCGACAGCAGGATGGGCCGGCGTTCGCGGCGCGCCAGGGCGAGCGCCGCCTCGCTCCAGGGGTACCAGTTGACCGGGTTACCCGCGTGCTGGCGCAGATAAGGACTGGTTTCTGCCGCCAGCCGGTTACTGTGGCCTGACTCGGGCATTGCTTGCGGGGCGCGCGTGGCACTTTGAGTAGAATGGGCACTATACGCGAGAGCTGAGCAGCCATGAGCGCAGACGATTCCATGCCGGCGGTTGCCGACGATGCACCGCTGGCCGTTACCGAGCCGGTCCTGCCGTTGCTGCGACTCAAGCGGGGCGAGGATCGCCGGCTGCGCGCCGGGCACCTGTGGGTCTACTCCAACGAAGTCGATATCGCGGCCACGCCGCTGACTGCATTCGCCCCCGGCGCACACGCCAGGGTGCAGGACTGGCGGGACCAGTTCCTCGGTTACGCCTATGTGAACCCGCACGCCCTGATCTGCGCACGCCTTCTCAGCCGCAGCCCCGTCCAGCCGCCGGATCGTTCCCTGTTCGTGCATCGGCTGAACGTCGCCCTGGCGTTGCGCGAGCGGCACTACGCGGTGCCACACTACCGCTGGGTTTTCGGCGAAGGGGATGGCCTGCCTGGCCTGGTGCTCGATCGCTATGGTGAGGTGATCGTCGGCCAGATTGCCACGGCCGGCATGGAGGCGCTGCGAGGCGATATCGAGGGCGCGGTTGAAAAGGTGCTCGCGCCCGAGGCGCTCGTCTGGAAGAACGATGGCGGAGCGCGCGATCTGGAGCAGCTGCCCCGGCAGGTCATCACCGGGTTCGGCAAGACTCCGGAGGAACTGCGGGTGATCGAGGGTGTCCTTCAGTTTCGGGTGCCGTTCGCCGCAGCCCAGAAAACCGGCTGGTTCTACGATCAGAGCGCAAACCGCGAGCTGTTCCGGCGCCTGTTGTGGCCGGGTGCGCGGGTGCTGGACCTGTGCAGCTACGGCGGCGCCTGGGCGATCACGGCCCTGCGCTGCGGGGCGCGCGAGGCCCTGTGCGTGGATTCATCGGAAGCCGCGCTGGCGGCGGCCGAGGCCAACGCGCTGGCCAACGGCGTTGCGGTCCGCACGCGCCGCGGCGATGCCTTCGATACGCTCGATGCTCTTCACCTCGAGGGCGAACGGTTCGACGTGGTGGTGCTCGATCCGCCGGCCTTCATCAAGCGGCGCAAGGATCAGGCGCGCGGTGAGGCCGCCTATCGCAAGCTCAACCAGCTGGCCATGCGGCTGCTCGAGCGCGATGCCTTGCTGGTGAGCTGCTCCTGCTCTTTTCACCTGACCGGTGAGGACCTGGTGCGCCTGATCCAGGCCGCCGCGCGCCACAACAGCCGCTTCGTGCAGGTGCTGGCGGTCGGCGGGCAGGCGCCCGATCACCCCATGCACCCGGCGATCCCGGAAACCCGCTATCTGAAGGCCTTTTTTTGCCGGGTCACGCGGGCCTAGAGCCTCGGTGAGGGTAGAATTGCCGCCCCGATGCTGACCTATCCGCATATCAATCCGATTGCCCTGGCGATCGGGCCGCTGCGCATTCACTGGTATGGCGTCATGTACCTGGTGGCCTTCTCGGCCGCCTGGATGCTGGCGCGGCGTCGTGCGGCGCTGCCGGGCTCCACCTGGACCGTGCGGAACGTCGACGATTTCATCTTCTACGCCATGCTCGGCACGATCATCGGCGGGCGCGTGGGCTATGTCCTGTTCTACGGCCAGGCCATGTGGCGCGCCGACCTCTGGTACCCCCTGAAGCTGTGGGAAGGGGGCATGTCCTTCCACGGCGGGTTTCTGGGTGTGCTCGCCTCGGTCGCCCTGTTTGCGCGCCAGGGCGGGCGGCGTGTCTGGGACGTGGCTGATTTCGCAGCGCCCCTTCCCGGCATCGGCATCTTCGCGGTGCGCATCGGCAATTTCATCAACGGCGAGTTGTGGGGCAAGCCGACCGATGGCTGGTGGGGCATGCGTGTGAGCGAATCAGCGGGCGAGCCGCTCATTGCCCGCCATCCCTCGCAACTCTACGAGGCCGGCCTGGAGGGTGTGGTGCTGTTTGCGGTGCTCTGGTGGTACACGAGGAAGCCCCGGCCCCGCTATCTGCCCTCGGCACTGTTCCTGCTGTGCTATTCGATGGCGCGCATCAGCGTCGAGTTCGTGCGCCTGCCGGACGAGCAGATCGGCTACCTGGCGGGCGGATGGCTGACGATGGGCATGCTGCTGTCCCTCCCGCTGCTGGCCGCGGGTCTGTGGCTGCTCACGCTGGGCTGCAAGTGGCCGCAGCCTTCCGGAAATTTCAAGATCGGCGCCGCACCGAGCGGCGGCAGTCCATGAAGGCCTATCTGGAGCTGCTGCGCGCGACGCGCACGCGCGGAGTGCCCAAGGCTGATCGCACCGGCACCGGCACGCTGGCCCTGTTCGGCCACCAGATGCGCTTCGATCTGAGCGCCGGGTTTCCGCTGGTGACCACCAAGAAGATCCATCTGCCCTCGGTGGTGCACGAACTGCTCTGGTTCCTGAGCGGCGACACCAACATTCGCTACCTGCGCGAGCATGGCGTCACCATCTGGGATGAATGGGCTGACGCGCAGGGCGAACTCGGACCGGTGTACGGCCACCAATGGCGCAGCTGGGGCGCAAGCGATGGCCGCCGGATCGACCAGATCAGCGAGGCGCTGCGGCTGCTGCGCAGCAACCCGGACTCGCGGCGCATCATCGTCAGTGCCTGGAACGTCGGGGAGCTGGAGAGCATGGCACTGCAGCCCTGCCATGTGCTATTCCAGTTCTTCGTCGCCGCAGGCAAGCTCTCCTGCCAGCTCTACCAGCGCAGCGCCGACGTCTTCCTCGGCGTGCCCTTCAACATCGCCTCCTACGCGCTGCTCACGCACATGATGGCGCAGCAGTGCGACCTGCAGCCCAGCGAGTTCATCTGGACTGGGGGCGATTGCCACCTGTATCTGAACCACATCGGGCAGGCCGAACTGCAGCTCAGCCGCACGCCCTACGCTCTGCCGCGCCTGGCCCTGCGGCGGGCGGCGGGCATATTCGACTATCGCTACGAGGATTTTGAATTCGTGGATTACCAGTACCATCCGGCGATCCGGGCGCCGATCGCCGTATGAGCCGTGACCGGCCGGCGTTGTTCCGCGTGCGTCGCTCCTCCGTGCACGGCCTGGGCGTGTTTGCAGCCCGCCGCATCCGCAAGGGCACGCGCATTGTGGAATACCTGGGCGAGCGCGTTTCCCACCGCGAGGCCGATCGTCGCTACGAGCACAAGTCCAGCCGTGACAGCCACACCTTTCTGTTTGTCGTCGACAGCGGCATCGTTATCGATGCGGGCGCCAATGGCAACGAGGCTCGCTTCATCAACCACGGCTGTGATCCGAACTGCGAGTCGGTGACCGACGAGCGCCGCGTCTTCGTCGAGGCGACCCGCACCATCCAGCCGGGCGAGGAGCTGACCTACGACTATTCGATCAAGCGCGACCGGGATGACCCGCCGGATATCGACGCGGTGTTCGCCTGCCGCTGCGGTGCGCAGAGTTGCCGGGGGACCATGCTGCGGCCAGCGCCACGGGCCCGGCGGCGGCGGGCGCCGCGCACGCAGATGCGGCGGCCATGAGCCAGCGGCGCGTGTCGTTCGGGGTCACGCTCGGTGCGATCGGCGTCGTCTATGGAGACATCGGCACCAGTCCGCTGTATGCGCTGGAGCAGTCCCTGAATGCGACGGGCGACGCCACGCAGTTGCCAGCCACGGTGCTGGGCGTGCTTTCGCTGATGTTCTGGAGCCTGCTGATCGTCGTGACGCTCAAGTACGTCGTGCTAATCATGCGCGCGGACAACGAGGGCGAGGGCGGCATTCTGTCGCTGTTTGCGCTGGTGCAGCGCCGTCTCGAGGAGGCACCTCGCTGGGGCCGGGCAATCATCGCGCTGGCGGTGATGGGTGCCGCATTGTTCTATTGTGATGCGCTGATCACGCCGGCCATCTCGGTGCTGGGCGCGGTGGAGGGCCTGGAGCTGCTCAGCCCCCAGACCTCGCGATACGTGGTGCCGGTGACCCTGGTCATCATCGTGCTGCTGTTCGCAATCCAGCGCCGTGGGACTGAGCGCGTCGGGCGCCTGTTCGGGCCGATCATGCTGCTGTGGTTCCTGGTGCTGGGATTCACCGGGGCACAGGCTATCGCGCGAAATCCCCAGGTGCTCGCCGCGCTCGATCCACGCTATGGTTTCGCGCTGCTCTACAGTCATCGGGCGGTGGCGCTGGTCCTGCTCGGCGCCGTGTTCCTGACCGTGACGGGCGGTGAGGCGCTCTACGCCGACATGGGATCATTCGGGAAAGGTCCGGTGCGCCTCGCCTGGTTCGCCGTGGTCTGGCCCGCGCTGCTGCTGAGCTACTTCGGCCAGGGTGCGCTGGTACTCACCGACGCCGCCGCGGCCCACAAGCCACTGTTTGCACTGCTGCCGACGGCGGTATTGCCGTGGTTTGTGGTGCTGGCGACGCTGGCGGCGATCATCGCCTCGCAGGCGACCATTACGGGCGCGTTCACAGTAACCCGCCAGGCGGTGCAGCTCGATCTGCTGCCGCGCATGCGCATCCTGCAGACCTCGGCGCGCGAGCACGGCCACATCTACGTGCCCGTCGTCAACACACTGGTGTTCGTCGCGGTCTGCATGTTCGTGGTCGGCTTTGGCTCCTCGGACGCGCTCGGCAGTGCCTACGGGGCCGCGGTGGCAGGCACGATGGGCGTGACCACCCTGCTGGGCGTGGTGCTGGCGGTATCGCGCTGGCGGTGGTCGTCATGGCAGGTGGTCCTGAGCTTCGGGCCCTTGCTCGTCATCGATGCCATGTACACCATCGCCAATCTGGCCAAGTTCATGCAGGGCGCGTGGGTGCCACTGCTGTTCGCCTCCCTGCTGTTTGGCGTGTTCATGACCTGGCGTTCCGGCCGGCGCCTGCTGCGTGCCGCACTGCGCGAGGTGGCGGTGCCGCTGAAGAATCTGCCGCAATTGCTGGAGCGCGCCACGCGCGTTCCGGGCACGGCGGTGTTCCTGGTCAGTGAGCCACGCTTCGTGCCCACCGCGCTGCTGCGCAACCTCGAGCACAACCACGTCGCGCACGAGCGCATCGTCTTCCTCAACATGGAGTTTGTGCGCACCCCGCGGCAGGACCCGAACGATCGCGTGCGCCTGGACACGTTGCTGGAGGGCGTATACCTGGTCACCGCGCGCTTCGGATTCATGGAGACTCCGGATGTCGGGGAGGCGTTGAAGCACTGCCGGGTGAGGGGATTGAAGCTGTTCAGCCAGGACTGCTCGTTCTTCCTCGGCTGGCACCTGGTCGCGCCGCGCCCGCGGGCGGGCTACCAGGGATTGCGTCGGCGAGTGTTCGCCTGGATGCAGCGGCGTAGCACACAGGCGGCGGAATTCTTCCGCATGCCGGAAAAACGCGTGATCGTACTGGCCACCCAGGTCGAACTTTGAAGGTGTCGATCATCGCGGCGCTCGCCGACAACGGCGTGATCGGCCGCGATGGCTCCCTTCCCTGGCACCTGCCCGACGACCTGCGCCGCTTCAAGGCCCTGACGATGGGCCGCCCCATCCTGATGGGCCGGCGCACCTTCGAGTCGATCGGCAGGGCGTTGCCGGGGCGGCGCAATCTCGTGCTGACACGCGGCGCGCGCCGTTTTCCGGACGGCATCGAGCCTGTGGACAGCCTCGCGGCGGCGCTGGTGCGCTGTGCAGGCGCGGCGGAAATTTGCGTGATCGGTGGAGCCGAGGTCTACGCACAGGCCCTGCCCCTGGCCACTCACCTGGAACTGACCCGTGTGCACATGGACGCCAGTGGCGATGTGCGTTTCCCCGCATACGATGCCGCGCAATGGCGCGAGCTCGCGTGCGTCGAACATCCGGCGGACGAACGCCACGAGTGGCCCCTGACTTTTATTACGCTCGAGCGGGTCCGAAGCTGATCGCGGCAGCGGTGGCAATTGATCCGCAGCGGGTACCTTCCTGGGAGTGCCGTCCCCGGCTACTCAACGTTTGGGATCTTCACGATGCTGCCTTTTGCCTGTGGGTCGTTGGGATCCTTGA
>JANXYA010000118.1 GCA_025350345.1 Gammaproteobacteria bacterium | reverse complement strand
AGAGCTTCGCGCAGCTGCGGGGACCGACTCCATGCGCTATTGGCTGGTGATGCCGGCGGCCGGTGCCAGCCAGCGATTTGGCGGCACCCGTCCCAAGCAGCACCTGGCGCTCGCCGGCTGCACGGTGCTCGAAGTGGCCCTGCAGTTATTCATCGAGGATGCGCGCTGCGCCGGCATCGCCCTGGCACTGGACGGGCAAGCCCTCGCCGATGCGGCGCTGCGCAGTCGACTGGGAGCGAAAGTCCAGGCCGTGGCCGGAGGCGAGCGGCGCTGCGATTCGGTCCTGCTGGCCCTCACCGCCCTGGAATCACAGCTGGGCGCGCAAGATTGGGTACTGGTCCACGATGCCGCGCGGGCCTGCCTGAGCTGGCGCGACCTGGATCGCCTGTTGCAGGCGGGCGAGGGGGAAGCGGGCGGGGCGCTGCTGGCCGCCCCCGAAAGCGACACCCTCAAGCAGGCCGGCGCCTCGCAGGTGGTTGAGCGCACGATCGATCGCGCCCCGCTGTGGCGGGCACTTACGCCGCAGATGTTCCGCTTCGGGCCCTTGCTGGCGGCCATGCGGGGCGCGAAGGCCGCCGGCAGGACACCGACCGATGAGGCCCAGGCAATGGAGTGGCTGGGGGTGAGCTCAAAGCTGGTGGCGGTGCTGGACAGCAACATCAAGATCACCAATCCTGAGGACCTGGTGGTGGCGGAGGCGATCTGCGCGGCGCGCGCACAGCGCCCTTAAGCCGCTGCCGCGATTCAGCGGAGGCAAGGCATGAGGGTCGGCTCCGGATTTGACGTCCACGCCTTCGGGCCGGGCGATGCGCTGGTCCTGGGCGGCGTGCGCATCCCGCACGGGCGCGGCGTCGTCGCGCATTCCGATGGCGATGTGCTGCTGCACGCGCTGGTCGACGCCCTGCTGGGAGCCGCCGGCCTCGGGGACATCGGCGAGCATTTCCCCGACACCGACCCGCGCTGGCGCGGCGTGGACAGCCGCGAGTTCGTCACCGCCACGCTGGAGATGCTCGCGCGCCGCTCGTGGCGCGTGGTCAATGTCGATCTGACGCTGCTGGCGCAACAGCCGCGGATCGCGCCCTGGCGCGAGCAGATCCGTCACTCGGTCGCGACGCTGCTGGGCCTGTCCGTGGGAGAGGTGAACCTGAAGGCGACCACCACCGAGCACCTGGGGTTCCTGGGGCGCAACGAGGGCCTCGCGGCGATGGCGACCGTGTTGATCGATCGGGCCTAGCCCGCCGGGTTTCAGGGCTTCCCGTCTGTACGGAGCAGCGCCAGCGTCGCACCGGTTCCGCCGTCGCGCATGCCTGCGGACGTGAAGGCCAGAATCAGGGCCGCGCGGCGCAGCAGGCCATCGACCGCCTGCTTCAGCACCGGACCGCGCTGGCCGGAGCGCAGGCCCTTGCCGTGCACGATCCGCACGCAGCGCAGCTGCCGGGCGGCGGCGCTCAGCAGGAATTCGCGCAGCTGCGCGCGGGCCTGCACCAGCCCCAGGCCGTGCAGGTCGATCTCGGCTTCGACGCGGTAGTCACCACGCCGCAGCCGGCGCAGCACCGTCTCGGGCACCCCGCTCTGGCGGTAATGCAGCGCGTCGCCAGGCTGGATATCCAGGTCGCGCGCCGGCGGTTCCAGGCTCTCGCGCAACACCGCCGCGCGCTCGGCACGGCTGAAGCGGGCACGGGCCGGGGGCTTGCGCCGCGCCGGAACGAGGCGCCCGAGCGGGCTCAGGGGGCGTACGCCGTGCATCGCGCGGCGAAATTGCTCCCGGTCATCCTCATCGCCGCCGCTCATGCATTCCTCCAGACCCGCGCATTCAGTATATTGGCGCGCCTTCGCTCCTTCCGTGGGAACCGGCGCGCCGCAATGAAAATCCTGGTCAGCAACGACGATGGCTACCGTGCCGAAGGCATCACGCGCTTGCGCGATGCGCTCGCCGCGCTCGCCGACGTCACGGTCGTCGCACCCGATCGCAACCGGAGCGGCGCCAGCAATTCCCTCACGCTCGATCTGCCCCTGCGGGTGAGCCAGTCCGAGCCGGGGGTGCATTTTGTCGCCGGCACCCCCACCGACTGCGTGCACCTGGCGGTCTCCGGGCTCTTTGATTTTACCTTCGACATGGCGGTGAGCGGGGTGAACGACGGCCCGAACCTGGGCGACGACGTGCTGTACTCCGGGACCGTGGCGGCGGCCATCGAGGGGCGGTTCCTCGGGCTCCCGACGCTGGCCATTTCGCTGTGCACGGGCCCGGGCAGCGCGCGCAATTTCGCCGCCGGCGCCGCGGTGGCTCGTCAGCTCGTCGCGGGCCTGTTGCGCCATCCGCTTGATCCGCGGCTGATCCTGAACATCAACGTACCCGACCTGCCGCTCGAGCGGCTCCGGGGCCTGCGCGCCACGCGGCTTGGGTTCCGCCACCGCTCCGAGCCGGCCATCCCGACGCGCGATCCGCGGGGGGAGACCCTGTACTGGGTGGGTTCCGTGGGCGCGGGCGACGATGCGGGGGCGGGCACGGATTTCCATGCGGTCGCAGAAGGCTGGGTGTCGGTGACGCCGCTCTCGATCGATCTGACGCGCCACACCGCCTTGCCGGAGCTGGGCCAATGGCTGGGCGGCATTGAGCTGGGCTCGCGCTGAAATGACCGATCCGCGCTTTTCCGGCATCGGCATGACCTCGGCGCGCACGCGCGACCGGCTGATCCAGCGATTGCGCGACCAGGGCATCACCAACCTGACGGTGCTCGATCGCATTCGCAACCTCCCGCGCCACATCTTCATGGACGAGGCGCTCGCCAGCAGGGCCTACGAGGACATCGCGCTGCCGATCGGGTTCGGCCAGACCATCTCCCAGCCCTACATCGTGGCGCGCATGACCGAAGCGCTGCTCAATGGCCCGGCGCTGAAGCAGGTGCTGGAGGTGGGCACGGGCTGCGGGTACCAGACCGCGGTGCTCGCGCCGCTGGTCGAGCGCATCTACACGATCGAGCGCATCGAGGGCCTGCAGAAGCGCGCGCGTTTGAGGCTCAAGGAGCTCGGCATACGCAACGTGCGCTTCAAGGTCGGCGACGGCTCCATCGGTTGGCGCACGCAGGCGCCGTTCGATGGCATCCTGGTCGCGGCTGCGCCGCTGGTGGTGCCGGAGGAGCTGATCGCGCAGCTCGCCGTGGGCGGACGCCTCATCGTCCCTGCCGGCCCCGAGGGCAAGCAGCAGTTGCTGTGCCTGGTGCGCGGCGAGCAGGGGATCGAGCGGCGGGTATTGGCCGAAGTCTCCTTCGTACCGCTGGTGGGCGGTGTCGGATGATTGGGTCTAAATTACATGAATTGAAACATGTAAGACGTTGAATTGACATGACTATAGGAAACAGGCTTGTCAAGCCCTAATTTGCGCGGCTAGTATCAGCGCCGTTGTCTGCGATCGCAGACAGTGGCCGGGTCGCAAGGCGCACCGGATGAAGACACAGGGCAACAGGGGAAGAGCTGATTAGTCCTAAGAAGAAGAAAAACAGTACGAAAAACAAAAACAAGGCAGTGACAATTATTCGATTCTGTCAGCTTCGGATAGTTGGTTGGTTGAGCGATCTTTCCGCCCTGTGTCTTCTTCCGGTGCGCTTTCGAACCCCCTGCAGC
>JANXYA010000108.1 GCA_025350345.1 Gammaproteobacteria bacterium | reverse complement strand
CCAGGCCCTCGCGCAGCTTGAAGGCGGCGATCGCCTTCTTCGACTTGCAGATCAGCGGCTTCTGACCGGTGATCTTGGCCAGGTCGGCCACCGCTGCGTCCATCAGCTTGCGATCGGCCACGGCCTCTCCCACGCCCATGTTGACCGTGATCTTGAGGATCTTCGGCACTTCCATGGGATTGCTCAGCCCGAGCTCGCTCCTGAGCTGCGGAACAATCTTCTCGCGATAAATCTGTTGCAGTCTTGCCATAACTCTTGATCCTGGGACCGGCGCCTTCAGGCGTCGATGACTTCGCCGTTCGACTTGAAGAAGCGCACCTTCTTGCCGTCGCTCAGCGTCTTGATACCCACGCGGTCGCCCTTCTTGGCGGCCGGGTTCCACAACGCCACCTTCGCCAGCGGCAGCGGCATTTCCTTCTCGATGATTCCACCCGGCTGGTTCGCCTGCGGATTGGCCTTGGTGTGGCGCTTGACGCGATTGACGCTCTCGACCAGCACCGCTCCGCCGCCCACGCGCAGCACCGCGCCACGCCGGCCCTTGTCACGGCCGGACAGCACCACCACCTGGTCGCCCTTTCTGATCTTTTCCATGCTTCCGCCGTTTACCCCACGCTCACAGCACTTCGGGCGCGAGCGAGATGATCTTCATGAACTGCACCGTGCGCAGCTCGCGCGTCACGGGTCCGAAAATGCGCGTGCCGATCGGCTCGAGCTTCGGGGTCAGCAGCACCGCCGCATTGCCGTCGAACTTGATCAGCGAGCCATCGGCACGGCGCACGCCCTTGCGGGTGCGCACCACCACCGCGTCGTAGACTTCGCCCTTCTTGACCTTGCCGCGCGGGATCGCGTCCTTGATGCTCACCTTGATGACATCGCCCACCGTGGCGTAGCGGCGCTTGCTGCCGCCCAGCACCTTGATGCACATCACCGTGCGAGCGCCGCTGTTGTCGGCGGCATTGAGCATGGTACACATCTGAATCATGGCATCGCTTCCGTTGGTATCCGCGGCAGGCGCCCTACGGCGCCGCGCGTTCGATGATCGCCAGCAGGCGCCACGACTTGCGGCGCGACAGCGGCCGGCAGGGCGTGATCGTCACGGTATCGCCCTCGCGGGCGGAATTGCTCTCATCGTGCGCCAGCAGCTTGGTGCTGCGGCGCAGGAACTTGCCGTAGGTTTCGTGGCGCACCAGCCGCTCGACCAGCACCGCGATGGTCTTGTCCATCTTGTTGCTGACGACGCGGCCCGTGAGCACGCGATCACCGCGCTTCTCGACGGTGGTGGTCGCCGTCTCGGCGGTCGTAGTCTCGGTGTTCATTTCTTCCCTCCGCTGGCCTTGGCCGTGGCGACCGGGCCTGCACCGGCCTGCGCACGAATCGCCGTCTTCAGGCGCGCGATCTTCTTGCGCACCTTGCCGAACTGGTCCGGCTTGACGGCCTGACCCGTGACGCGCTGCACGCGCAGCGCGAACTGCTCCTTGCGCAGCTTCAGCAGCTCGACGCGCTGTTCGCTCGTCGGCCGATTGCGAATCGCCGCCTTCGCGGCCTCTGCAGGGTTGTTCATCAGCGTACCTGCCGTTTGACGAAGGAGGTGGTCACCGACAGCTTGGCACCAGCGAGCCGGAATGCCTCGCGCGCTATTTCCTCGGTGACGCCTTCCATTTCGAACAGGACCTTGCCGGGCTTGACCTTCGCGACCCAGAACTCGACATTGCCCTTGCCGCTCCCCATCCGAACTTCGAGCGGCTTCTTGGTAATCGGCACGTCGGGAAACACGCGGATCCAGATCTGGCCGCCGCGCTTCACGTAACGCGCCATGGCGCGGCGCGCCGCTTCAATCTCGCGCGCAGTCATGCGTGCCCGCTCGGTCGCCTTGAGGCCGAAATCACCGAATGCCACGGTGCTGCCGCGCGTCGCGAGGCCGTAGTTCTTGCCCTTGAACTGCTTGCGATACTTGGTGCGTTTGGGTTGCAGCATTGACTCTGGTCTCGGTGGGGTTCCGCGCTACTCAGGACGCCGCGACGACAGGCGGTGCGGCAGGAGCGGCCGCGGGCGGGGCGGCCGCAGCGGTGGCGGCGGCGGCAGTGGCTGCCGCAGCAGCGGCGGCCGTAGCAACAGCCTCAGCGCCAGCCTGGGCACCGCGCTCGAGCTCGGCCGGGTCGAACACCTCGCCCTTGAAGATCCAGCACTTGATGCCGATCACCCCATAGGTGGTGCGCGCCTCGGCCAGGCCGTAATCAATGTCGGCACGGAAAGTGTGCAGGGGCACGCGGCCCTCGCGCACCCACTCGGTGCGGGCGATCTCGGCGCCGTTGAGGCGGCCGGACATGCGCACCTTCATGCCGAGTGCGCCGCTGCGCATCGTGCTCATGACCGCGCGCTTCATCGCGCGGCGAAACATCACGCGCTTCTCGATCTGCTGGGCGATGCCCTCGGCCACGAGCTGTGCATCGAGTTCGGGCTTGCGGATCTCGGCTATGTTCAGCCGCACATCCGCCATGGGCATGTTGAGCAGCTTAGCGGTCTCGGCGCGCAGCTTGTCGATATCCTCGCCCTTCTTGCCGATGACGATGCCGGGCCGCGCGGTCTGGATGGTGATGTTGACCTTCTTGGCGGCGCGCTCGATCAGCACGCGGCTCACCGAGGCCTCGACCAGCTTCTTCTTGAGAAACTCGCG
>JANXYA010000070.1 GCA_025350345.1 Gammaproteobacteria bacterium | reverse complement strand
TCGCGTGCCCAGGCCAGCGCGGTGGCCGAATCGAGGCCACCGGAGAGCAGCACGACCGCCCGCTCAGCGGCCACGCACTTCGCCCCACAGCAGCTTGTGCAACTGGATCTGAAAGCGCACCGGCAGGTGGTCGGCGAGGATCCACTCGGCCAGCTCGCGCGGCTCGATCTGGCCGTAGCTCGGCGAAAACAGTACCCCGCAGGCCTTGCCCAGCCCAAGTTCCTCGAGCTTCGCGCGGCTCCACTCATAGTCGGCGCGCGAAGTGATCACGAACTTGATCTGATCCTGGCCCTGCAGCTGCTGCAGCTGCCCATAGAGATTGCGGGATTCCTCCCCGGAGCCCGGGGTCTTCACGTCCACCACCCGCGAAACGCGCGGGTCAATGCCCGCGACGGGCAGTGCGCCGCTCGTCTCCAGGGACACGCGGTAACCCTGCTCGCAGAGCGCCTGGAGCAGCGCCGCGCAGCTGCGCTGCGCGAGAGGTTCGCCGCCGGTCACGCACACATCGTGGGCGCGAAGCTCCGCCACGCGCTCGAGGATCTGCGGCAGGCTCCACCATTCGCCACCGTGAAAGGCGTAGGCGGTGTCGCAGTAATGGCAGCGCAGCGGGCATCCGGTAAGCCGCACGAATACCGTGGGCAGGCCGGCAAACTGGGCCTCGCCCTGGAGTGAGTGAAAGATCTCGGTAATCTTGAGCCGGACTTCGGAGCTCAACGCGCCTCCGGCGGGAGCTTCTGCAGGCGTTCCTGTGCGAGGCGGGCCGCATCCGATCCCGGGAATCGCTGCACGACGCCATCGAGCGTCGCGCGCGCGTCCGTGAAATGCTTCTGCTCGAACTGCGTGTAGCCGAGTTTCAGCAGCGCATCCGGCGCCTTGCGCGAATTGGGCCAGCGCTCGCCCACGGCGCGGAAGGCCTGCGCGGCGTGATCATAGTCACGCGTGACGTAATAGGCCTCACCGATCCAGTATTGCGCGTTATCCAGCAGTGCGCTGGCCGGATAGTCGGCCATGAACGCCTGAAAGACCTTGACGGCATCGCCATAGCTGCCGCTCTTAAGCGTCTCGAAGGCGCGATCGTAGGCGGCCTGGTCATCGCCAGATTTGCCTGCGTCGGCAGGCGCAAGCGGGGCCTGCGGGCTTGTCGCGGTGCCATCGGCGCCGGCGGCTTCGGCGGCCTTGAGCTTGCCCTCGAGCGCGGCGATGCGCTTGTCCAGATCGGCATACAGGTCCCGCTGCTGCTTGCGCGTGCTCTCGCTGCCATTTTGCAGCACCTCCACGTTGCCGCGCTGCTCGCGCAGCTGCGCTTCGAGGGCATCGAGCCGCCTGGACATGTCCACCAGGCTCTGGTTGCTGACCACGCGTTCCACGCTGCCGAGCCGTGCGTCGATGTCATTGAGCTTGATCTGCACCGGATCATCGGCCGGACTGGTGGCGCAGGCCGACAGCAGCAGGCCGAGCGGGACGAGGGCGAAGGAGACTTTCATGGCGGCTCAGTTCAGGTATACGAACTCGACGCGGCGGTTCTTGGCCCAGTCTTCCTCGGTCTGGCCCGTCGCGACGGGCCGCTCCTGGCCATAACTGACGGTCACCACCTGAGCCTCCCCGACGCCCTGGAGCAGCAGTGCGTGCCGCACGCTCTGCGCGCGGCGTTCACCCAGGCCGACGTTGTATTCCGGCGAGCCGCGCTCGTCGGTGTGGCCCTCGAGCCGGATGTGGATGCTCGCATTGGCAGCGATCGCGTGCGCGTGCGCGGCGATGACCGGCACGAATTCCGGCCGGATCTCGCTGCTGTCGAAATCGAAGTAGACCAGGCGGCTGACACCGGAGGGCGCCGAGACGCCGTTGCCCTCCGTCGCGCCGACGCTTCCGGCGCTGGCGACACCCTGCCCGGCAGCACCCGCACCGCTGTCGGCCGCGCCGCCGCCGGCTGCCACGGGCGCGGTCGGCTTCACTGCGTGCTTGCCCCCGCACGCGGCCAGCGCCAGCAGCATGGTGCCGGTGATTGCTACTATGAGATTCCTTCGCATGACATCGTTCTCCAGTTGTACATCAGGGACCCGCGAACGGGCCCCAGACCGGCTCGCGCACTTCGGCGCGATCGGATTTCAGTCGCTGCGACACCAGGCCATCGACCGCCACCGTCGCCAGTGTGCCGTGCCCTGCCTCGCGCCCGGCGTAGATCAGACTCATGCCGTTGGGCGCGAAGCTCGGCGACTCATCGAGACTGCCCCGCGTCAGCACCCGCACCGCCCCGCTGGCAAGATCCTGGAGCCCGATGCGGTAGTCCGATCCCTCACGGGTCACGAAGGCGAGCGCCCGGCCGTCCGGCGAGAGGCGCGGGCGGGCATTATAGGAGGATCCGAAGGTCAGGCGCTGCACGCGCTGGTGCTCGGCGACATCGGTCACGTAGATCTGCGGACCTCCGGATCGATCGGAAGTGAAGTAAAGCCGGGTACCGTCGGCACTCCATTCCGGCTCGGTGTCAATGGCCGGATCATCGGTGATGCGTGTCAGCGCCTGGGTCGCCAGGTCGAGCACGTAAATGTCCAGGTTGCCGCCCGAGCCCGACAGGGTCAGCGCGAGCTGGCGATTATTGGGCGACCAGGCTGGGGCGCCGTTCACGCCGGCACGCTCCGAAACCACGCGGCGCTGCCCGCTCCGCAGCTCCTGCACGACGATCGCGGCGACACGGTTTTCGAACGAGACGTAGGCGAGCCACTGCCCGTCACCGGACCAGGCCGGCGACATGATCGGCTGGCGTGAATCGAGCACTATCTGCGGGTTCTCACCGTCCGCGTCAGCCACGAAGAGCTGGAAGTGCTGCGCAGGCGGTGCCCCGTCGACGGCCACGTAGGCGATGCGCGTGCCGAAGGCCCCGCGCGTGCCGACGATCTTCTCGTAGACGAAATCGCTGATCTGATGCGCGGCGGCACGCGGATTGGCCGGATTGGCGGACACATGCTTGCTGCCCAGTGCCTGTCCGGTCAGCGCGTTGACCAGTTCGCAATCCAGATCCGTATGGGCGGCATTCGTGGCGCTGATGCGGCCAACAAGCACGTAGTCCACGCCGTCGGCGCGCCAGTCGGCGGCCACCACGTCGGCGGCACGCGCCGGTTGGCTCGGCAGCCGTGGCCGAGGCATCGACTTGAAGCGCCCGCTCCCATCCAGATCGTGCTGCACCACAGCGGCGAAATCGAACGCGCTATTGGTCGGCGAACCACCGGCGAAGGGAATGATGGCAATCGGAATCGGATCCGTCACCCCTTTGGTGATGTCGATCTGCAGTTCCGCTTGGGCCGTGTCTGCCAGCAGCACCGCCCCCAGCATCAGCGTGATCGCCGCCCCGCACCTCAAGAAATTAACCACTTAAGAATACCTACTCGTCCGGATGAAAATCGAACCTGAGATTGCGATCGAACAAATCGGCATTCGACGGCTCCGGCAAGGGCGATGCCCGGTAGACCGCCGCCTCGATCGAGGCCCGCACCGCCTCATCGCCATTGCAGCTGCCGATCTGCACGCCCGTCACGACTCCGCCCGGGATCTGCGTGACGTGGACCTCGCAGTTTACTCCGGGTCGGGCGCTGGGCGGGCGAATCCAGTTGCGCGTGACTTTGTCGCGGATTAGCGCCAGCCACTCCGCCTCCGCCCGGCTGCTGCGCGCCGCGTTGACGCGCTCCTCGGCGGCCAACTGCGCCTGCAGCTCCTTCTCGCGCCGGGCCTTGTCTTCTGCGCGGGCGCGCGCCGCGAGATCCGCGGCTTCCTTGAGCTTGCGCGCCTGCGCCTCCTGCTCCGCCCGCCTGGCCTCGGTGGCCCGTTGCTGCGCCTCGGCGGCCCGTTCCTGCGACACGCGTTCATGCAGCGCGCGCTCTTCGCGACGGTGCTGCTCGGCGCGCTCCTGCTCCGCCGCAGCCTGATCCACCCTGGGCGGCTCCGGCGGGGGTGCTGGCGTTGCCACCGGTTCCGCGGCCGGTTCCGGAGCGGGTGCCTGCGGTGCCGCGGCCGGCGCACTGCTCACGGGTGCCGGCGCCGGACTCACCGTCACCGCCGTGACCACGGTGGCCTCAATGGCCAGCTGCTGTGGCGCTGCCTTCGGCGCGCGAAACCGCCACCAGCCCCACACCAGCACGCCGGCCACGCAGACGTGCACCAGCACGGACAGCAACACCGCCAGCCACCGATCGCGGTGACCGCCGCCCGACTCGAATGCGCTCATGGCTGACGCGGCGGCGGTGGCGGCGGGTCAGTGAGGAATCCCAGCTTGGTAGCGCCCGCTTGCTGCAGCATGACCATGGCCGTGACGATTCTTCCGTAATCGACCGCGCGATCGCCCTTGACCAGCACCACTCGCTGCGGCGCCCGCCGCAGGGCCGCGGTCGCGCGCGCCAGCGCGGTGTTGTCATCGATTGGCTGCTGGGGGTTGGCGCCCACGTTCAGGTACAGGCGCCCCTGCGCATCCACCGACAGCACCAGGGGTTCGATGTTGTTGACGGCGCGCGCATCGATCGGTTCCGCGCCCGCCTTGG
>JANXYA010000047.1 GCA_025350345.1 Gammaproteobacteria bacterium | reverse complement strand
ACCCCCACATGCGCACGCGCAAGCGCTTAGGGCTCTGCGTCTCGAGGCGCCGCCGCAGTTTCAGCTCCGAGACGGCGATGAGCACATAGACAAAAATGGCCACGGTGCCGTAGGAGTTCACCAGGAACGCGAACACCTTGCCGGGCGAGACATAGCTCATCACCACCGCCAGATAGGCAAACGCGGTGCCGGCGAGAATCGCCGCGACCGGAACGCCGCGCCTGTCCAGCCGGGCAAAGACCCGCGGTGCATCAGCGTTGCCGGCGAGCGCCATCAGCATGCGGGAGGAGGCAAACAGGCCAGAATTAAGTGCCGACAGGACCGCCGTCAGGACGATCGCGCTCATCACGAGCGTGGCTCCCGGCACGTGCAGCGCCTGCAATACGCTCACGTAGGGCCGCTCCATCGCCAGCTTGTCGCTCCACGGCACGATGGCCACCACCAGGAAGATGGAGCCGACATAGAAGATCAGCACCCGCCAGATCACCGACTGCATCGCCGCCGCCACCGACTTCTCCGGTTCGGCGGATTCCGCGGCGGCGACCGCGACGATCTCGGTGCCAAAATAAAATCCGGTCGCCGCCACGGCGCCGGTGAGCACCGGCACGATGCCGTTGGGCATGAAGCCGCCGTGGGAAGTCAGGTGTGCCACGCCGCCCGCCAGGCCGGGCCAGAACCCGAACAGGCACGCGGCGCCGGCGCACAGGAACAGGACGATGGCCACCACCTTGATTGATGCGAACCAGAACTCGGCCTCGCCGTAGGAGCGCACGGACAGCAGGTTCACCAGCGTGAACAGTCCCGTCAGTCCGAGCGTGAATTCCCAGGGCTGCACGTTCGGCCACCATTGACCCAGCCGCCGTGCGCCGGCCACGGCCTCCAGCGCCACGACGATGATCCAGAAGTACCAGTACATCCAGCCGGTCAGGAATGCAGCCAGTCCGCCCATCGCCAGGCGGCTGTATTCATAGAACCCGCCCACCACGGGAAAGGCCACGGCCATTTCCGCCAGCATGCGCATCACCAGCACGACGAGCATGCCGGTGATCGCGAAGGAAATGATGGCTGCAGGCCCGGCCGAGCCGATAACGACGCCGCTCCCGACGAACAGGCCGGCGCCGATCACGCCGCCGAGCGCGATCATCTGCATGTGCCGTCGCTGCAGCGTTTTCTGGAGGTGGGCGGGCTCGTTCATCGGCGCTGGCCGCGGCAGTCCCGGAGTGCCTTATTCATAGGCCTTGTATTTGCTCAGCAAGCGCACCGGCTTGGACAGCGCATCGCGGCGGAACGGGTCCCCCAGCTCCTGGGTGACCATGACTTCCAGCACCGTGGTGCGCCCCTCCGCCTGGGCGCGCGCCGCCGCGTGCAGCGCGGGGCCCACATCGGCCAGCCGGTCCACGGTAATTCCGTCGCAGCCGAAGGCGCGCGCAACGCCCGCCCAGCTCGGATTGTCCAGGTTGACGCCCTGGTAGCGCCGCGAGTAAAAATCAACGTGATTCTTCTTCTCGGCGCCCCACTGGCTGTTGTTGAACACGACCACGGTGACGCCGATCTTCTCGCGGGCGCAGGTGAGCAGTTCGTTGAAGCTGATGCCCCAGGCGCCGTCGCCGACGTAGGCGAAGGCAGGGCGGTCCGGCCTGGCAACCTTCGCACCGCAGATCACCGGAAAAGCATAGCCGCAATTCCCGAAACTCATGGCCGCAAACATGGAGCGCGGCGCTTCGAAGCGCAAGTAGGAATTGGCGACCGAGCAGATGTTGCCGATGTCGGTCGACACCATGGCATTGGCGGGCAGGGCCTTCTCGAGCGCCCGCAGCACTTCACGCGGGTGCATGTGCTTCGAAGCGGATGCGACCTCCAGGGAGTAGGGATCGCGCTCGTGCGTCCAGGCCGTCAGTTCATTTTCCCACGCGCGCTTCTCGGCATTGATGCGTGCGGTCCGCTCGGGTCGATTGGCCGCTGCTGCCAGCGTGAGGCCCTTGAGACGCTCCAGCAGCGCTCTTGCCGCGGCGCGGGCATCGCCGCAGATGCCCACTGAAATCGGCTTGACCAGGCCGAGCACGAGTGGATCGGCGTCGATCTGGATGATCTTGGCCTGCTTCGGCCAGTAGTCCAGTCCGTGCTGGGGCAGGGTGCCGAACGGCCCGAGACGCGTGCCCAGTGCCAGCACGACATCGGCGTGGGCGATGATCTTCATGGCCGCCTTGGAGCCCTGATATCCCAGCGGGCCCACGGCGAGGGCATGGAAGGACGGAAATGAGTCGTTGTGCAGGTAGCTGTTGCACACCGGCGCGCCCAGCAGTTCGGCCAGCGCGATCGCCTCGCCGGTGGCGCCCGCCATGATGACCCCGCCACCTGCGAGGATGACCGGAAATTTCGCGGCGGCGAGCGTTGCAGCGGCCGCATCGAGGGCCGCGGAGTCGCCCGGTCCGCGGGCGATGCGCATCGGCGCCGGGATGGTCGCCTCGATCTCGCCATAGAAGAAATCGCGCGGAATGTTGAGCTGCGCAGGTCCCATCTCCAGCATGGCCCGATCAAAGCAGCGCGCCGCAATCTCGGCCATGCGCCTGGGGTTATTGACGTGTCCCTGGTAGCGGGTGATCTTGGAGAAGATCGGCAGCTGTTCGGTCTCCTGGAACCCGCCGAGCCCCATCGACATCGAGCCCGTCTCGGGCGTGATGAACACCACCGGGGAGTGCGCCCAGTAGGCCGCCGCCACGCCGGTCACGAAGTTGGTGACCCCGGGTCCGTTCTGGGCGATGCAAACGCCGTGATGCCCTGAGGCCCGGGCGTATCCGTCGGCCATGTGGATCGCGCCCTGTTCGTGCGCGACGGGTACGAACTTGATGCCGGCGGCTGGAAAGATATCGAGAGCGTCCATGAAGGCCGAGCCGACGATCCCGAAGACATACTTGACGCCGTTGGCGGCCAGGACCTCAACCAGGGCCTCTGAGGGTCCCATCTTCTGCGGCGAATGATTCACGGCTGGCCGGCTCCCTTCAAAAGTATCGTTAATAGAGACAAAACGTTGCATAGATGTGGTATAATAGGCTGCTTTGCCACCGAAAGGCAACCGTTCGTCTTGTTGAGAGCCGTTTATTGTATCGTTGTGCGGAATGGTTAACAGGCGCCCTTAAGCCATGAATAGCCGGATCCTGCCCCTGGACAGCGAGCAAAGCGATATCGCGGGCGAGACTTCGTCCACTTTGAAGGCCTTTGGGGTGCTTGAAGTGCTGGTGCGCGCCGGCAGGGCCGTCACCCTGTCTGAACTGATGCAGGCCACGGAACTGCCCAAGCCTACGCTGTACCGAGCGCTCGCACTGTTCGAGGAAGCCGGGTTCCTCAGTCGCGAGCCCGGTGGCCGTGCGTACATCATCGGCGATCGGCTGTCGCGTTTTGGCCTCGATGTGCTGCGCAATGACGCCGCCGCGACCGAGCGGCGCATCGTCCTGCGCCGCGTGGTCAGCGAGATCGGGGAGAGCTGCAACCTGGCGGTGCTGCACAAGGGCACCCTGATCTATCTGGATCGCATCGAGGCCAGTTGGCCGCTGCGCCTGCAGATTCCGGCTGGCGGCGTCGCCCTGCCGCCGCACTGCTGCGCGAGCGGGAAGCTCCTGCTGGCGCATCTGCCGCTTGCGGACCGCCAGCGACTCATCGAGCTGATGGCACTCGAGCAATTCACCCCGCGCACGATCACCGACCGGCAGGTGCTTGCCTCGGAACTGGATCGCATCATCAGCGCCGGGTACGCAATCGACAACGAGGAATATGTGCTGGGCGTGGCCTGCGTCGCCGTCCCGGTGCGCAACCGGCAGGCGGAAACCATCGCGGCCATCGCCGTGCAGGGCGCGACTGCGAGGCTCCAGCTGATGCGCGCCATCGAGTTCGTGCCGCAGCTGCAGGCGGCGGCGTTGGATATCGGCTCCACATTCGGATAACCGCACGGGGAACATCATGGAATTGGCACCACAGGCACTCGAGAAACACTGGCTGCCCTTTACCAGCAATCGTGCCTTCAAGCGCGAGCCGCGCCTGTTCGTCAAAGCGAGCGGCATGTACTACTGGAGCCAGCACGGCCACAAGATCCTCGACGGCAGCTCCGGGCTGTTCACCAGCGCCGCGGGCCATTGCCGGCCCGAGATCGCCCGGGCAGTGAGCGAGCAGCTGCAGACGCTGGATTACACCTCATCGTTCATGCGCGGCCATCCGGGCGCGTTCGAACTGGCCAATGCCGTTGCGGCCCTGATGCCGCCGCACCTGGATCATGTTTTTTTCTGCAATTCCGGCTCCGAGTCCGTCGACACCGCCATCAAGATTGCATTGGCCTATCACCTGGCCCGCAAGGAAGGCCAGCGCACCTGCCTGGTGTCGCGCGAGCGCGCCTACCATGGGGTGAACCTGGGTGGCACGGCCCTGGCCGGCATCGCCAACAATCGCGCCGCCTTCGGCGCGCTGCTGCCGGGCGTGCTGTTTCTTCGCCATACGCTGCTGGCGGAGAACCGCCTGACCCGCGGCATGGGCGCGCACGGGGTGGAGCTGGCCGATGACCTGCTGCGCTTCGTGCAACTGCTCGGCCCGGGGCGCATCGCCGCGGTTTTCGTGGAACCCATCGCCGGTTCGACCGGCGTACTGGTCCCCCCGCTCGGCTATCTGCAGAGGCTGCGCGAGATCTGCGATCGCCATGGCATCCTGCTGGTATTCGACGAAGTGATCACCGGATTCGGCCGGACAGGGGAAGCCTTCGCGGCCGGCTCATTCGGCGTCATACCCGACATGATCACGATGGCGAAGGCGCTGACCAATGGCGCGCAGCCGATGGGCGCGGTGGCGGTGCGCGATCACATCTACGGCACCATCGTCGAGGCCGCACCGGATGGTGCGACGGAATTCTTCCACGGCTACACGTTTTCGGCGCACCCGGCGGCCTGCGCTGCCGGCCTTGCCACGCTCAGGATCTACGAGCAGGAGCAGCTGTTTGCCCGTGGCCGCGAGCTGGCGCCCTATTTTCAGGACGCGATGTTTGGGCTGCAGGACCTGTCCGTCTTCGCCGATGTTCGCGGGTTTGGCATGCT
>JANXYA010000030.1 GCA_025350345.1 Gammaproteobacteria bacterium | reverse complement strand
GGGCCAGCAGCAGGGCCAGCGGGAAGGCCTTCCGGTTCCTGCGTGTCATGGGCAGCCGGCGGCTGTTCAAGGACCCGGGGGTGCCTGAACCAGTGCGGTGAGGGAGGCGTGCTCGAGTGAAATACCGGACAGGCGGGAGGTCAGGTCCGTCGCCTTTTCATCCGCAGGCAACGACAGCTCCGCCATCGGCAGCGCCCAGATCGTGAATTGGTATTTATGCACGCCGGTGCCCGCGGGTGGACAGGGTCCGGCTTAGGCTGCATCACCGAAATTGCTCACCACCGCTTTCGCCGCGCCGGGCAAAGAGGCCGCACCCTGCGACAATGAATGCGCACTCGCGGGCAGGTCGACCACGATCCAGTGCGACCACTGCGATGGCTTGACATCCAGATCGATCATCGTCAGCACGTAGCTCCTGGTGTTGCCTGGCGCGCCGGTCCATGACAGTTGCGGAGACAGGTTGTGCCCGCCACAGCGCGGGTAAATGTGCCGTGCATTGATGGGACTGCCCGCTGCGATATCGCTGCTGGTCAGCGCCAGCGCGGCGAACGCCGGGCCGCCCAGGATCGTGAATGACAGTGCAAGACTGAGGCGCGCGCCCAGAGAGTTCATGGGGACCTCCAGTGGGGGATTCTAACCGCCGCTGCGGCCGTCGATCCAGGTCCGGCGTACGCTCAGAGTGTCGTCCATCAGGGCAAGGTTCGCCCGGTATCCGGCGGCGATCCTGCCGAGTTCGTCGCCCACCCCGAGGAATTGGGCCGGATATTCGCTCGCCATGCGCACGGCCTCGGTGATGTCCAGACCGAGCATCGTGACGGCGTTGCGGACGGCCGCCGCCATGTCGAGCGATGTACCGGCCAGCGTACCGTGATCGTCGCGACACGCGCCGTCGATCACATGAATGGTGCGTCCCTGCAGCAGGAAGGTTGCATCGGATGTGCCGACGACCGGCATGGCGTCCGTGACCAGCACGAATCGATCATGGCGCTTGCAGCGGAGAGCAATCTTGAGCGTCACCGGATTGACGTGATGGCCGTCGACGATGATGCCGCACCAGGTGTTCTCGCTGTAAAAGGCGGCGCCGACGACACCGGGTTCGCGCGGGGTCAGTGCGGACATGGCGTTGAACAGGTGCGTGAAGCCACGCAGCCCGCACGCGATGGCGGCATCGACCTCGGCGTAGGTCGCATTGCTGTGCCCGGCAGCGACGATGACTCCCGCGTCGACCAGCTGACCGATCACGTCGGGCGTCGTCATCTCGGGCGCCAGCGTCAGCAGCATGCGGCCGCCACGCAGGGAGCACAGGAGTGGCAGCAAGGACGCATCAAGCGTGCGCAAGTGCCTGGCGTCGTGCACGCCGCGACGTGCCCGGCTCAGGAACGGGCCCTCGACGTGCATCCCCAGGACCCCCGGCAGTCCCCCGTCTATGGCCGCCTGCACCGCGGCGATGGCCAGTCCAATCGTTTCCAGATCATCGCTGATGATGGTGGGCAGGAAGCCGGTCGTTCCGAACCGGCGGTGCGCTGCCCCGATCGCGCGTATCGAGTGGATATCCGGTGCGTCGTTGAAGAGCACGCCGCCGCCGCCGTTGACCTGGATGTCGACGAAGCCGGGGACCAGCAAGTGCCCACCGAGATCCTCCACTGCCGCCTGCTGGCGGCGCGGATCGTCGCGCGGCACGAGCGCCTCGATACGTGTCCCGTTGAGCAGGAGCACCTGGTCGGTCACGATCCCATCGGCGGTCAGGATCCGCCCGTTCTCGAGCGCCGTGCGCATCAGACGGTCTCCGTGACCTTGCGCAGGTGTGCCGGGAAATCGGGATTGAAGCCACGCCGGAAGGCGAGTTGGCCGATAGAGCGATAGGCGCTCTGCACGAAAAGGATCGGGGCGAGCGTGGCAGGGCAGGCGATCGAGGGCAACTGCACGGCACCGTTGGCCTCGGCACCCGCCATCAGCACGCGCACGCCGTCCTTGGCGAGCTCGGCGGCCAGCGCCACGACACCGGGCCGCGTCGCGTCATCCTGGCTGAGCAGCAGCGCCGGGAAATTCGGCCCCAGCAGCGTGCAGGGACCATGGCGCAATTCGGCGCTGCTGTAGGCTTCGGCATGCAGGCCGCAAGTCTCCTTGCACTTGAGTGCGATCTCCTGCGCCGCCGCGAGGCCGATGCCCCGACCGACGACATAGAGGTGCTCGACACCGGCCAGCATCGACACCGCGCCCGTCCAATCCATCTGCCAGGCTTCGTCCATTAGATCCGGCAGGCGCGCGAGATCTTCATCGAGGCTCGCATCGCTCGTCCATGCTGCCACGAAGCGAGCCAGGGCAGCGAGCGTGGCGAGATAGGACTTCGTCGCCGCGACACTCTGCTCGGGTCCGGCGCGCAGCGCAATCACATGGTCGGCCCCGGCGTAGAGCGGCGCGTCAGGGCTGTTGCAGATGGCGAGGACGGTGGCACCGGACTCCTTGGCGAGTGCCACGGAGGCGAGCAGGTCCGGGCTCCGGCCGGACTGCGAGATGGCGATGTACAGGCACTGGTGCAGATCCTGCCTCACCCCATAGACCGAGCTGATGGACAGCGCCGCCGATGCGGTCGGGACGCGGGCGCGCGTCTCGATCAGGTA
>JANXYA010000255.1 GCA_025350345.1 Gammaproteobacteria bacterium | reverse complement strand
TCATCGAGCTGCGCGCGCGCTTCGACGAGGAAGCGAATATCGAGTTGTCGACGCGCCTGCAGGAAGCGGGCGCGCACGTGATGTACGGCGTGGTCGGCTACAAGACGCACGCCAAGCTGCTGCTGATCGTGCGGCGCGAACCCGACGGCATCCGCCGCTACTGCCACCTGGGCACCGGCAACTACCACCCGGGCACGGCGCGCAGCTACACCGACTACGGCCTGTTCACCAGCGATGAGGCCATCGGCACCGACGTGCACGAGATCTTCCTGCAGCTCACCAGCCTGACGCAGACACCGCGCCTGCGCCGGCTCCTGCAATCGCCGTTCACGCTGCATGAATCCCTGCAGGGGCTGATCGAGCGCGAGATGGCGCACGCCCGCGCCGGCAAGCGCGCGCGCCTGATCGCCAAGCTCAACGCGCTGGTCGACCCGCAGACCATCGAGAACCTCTACCGCGCCTCCTGTGCCGGCGTGCAGATCGACCTGATCGTGCGCGGCGTGTGCGCGCTGCGGCCCGGCTTGCCCGGCGTCTCGGACAACATCCAGGTGCGCTCAATCGTCGGGCGCTTTCTCGAGCATTCGCGCGCCTTCTGGTTCGAGAACGCCGGCCGGCCGCAGCTCTACCTGGCGAGCGCCGACTGGATGGAGCGCAATTTCTTCCGGCGCGTCGAGGTCGCCTTCCCGATCACGCAGACGCGGCTCCGGACGCGCATTCGCGCCGACCTCGAGTGCTACCTGGCCGATACCAGCAATGCCTGGCTGCTGCAGAGCGACGGCAGTTACCTGCAGGCCTCCGCCCTGCCGGACGCGATCCAGGGGGGCGATGCGCAATCGCAGCTGCTGGAGACCTACGCCGCGGCCGCGCGGTTGCCGGAGTAGACGCGCAGTTTCAGGCCCTGCGCGCGCAGGTTCTCGATCTCCAGCTGCAGGTCCTCGACCGAGAGCGGATTGTCCTTCAGCCAGCGGGCCGGGAAACGCAGCTCCAGGGTGCGCCCGCGCGTCGCCAGCTCGATCGGCGGCAACGCGGTGGTGGTGCGCCCGCGGTGCAGCAGCACCGCCACCCGCAGCAGCAGCATCAGGTAGATCGCGCGGCGATCCCAGGGCGGGATCAGATCCTCGACGCCGGCCAGCGACAGCTTCTTGCGATGCGCGCCCACGAGCCGCGCCAGCAGCAGTTGTTCCTCGCGTGCGAAGCCGGGCAGGTCGGCATTCTCGAGCAGATAGGCGCCGTGCCGGTGATAGCCGCTGTGCGCGACATCGAGACCGATCTCGTGCAGGCGTGCCGCCCACTTCAGCGCCAGTTCTGCCTGCGGGTCGTCCAGATCCCAGCTGGTGGCCACCTGGCCGAGAAACTCGAGCGCCGTCGCCTCGACCCTGGCTGCCTGTTCGGCATCCACGTGGTAGCGCTTGAGCATCGAGCTCACGGTGCGCTCGCGCGGATCCTCGTCGGTGAGGCGGCCGATCATGTCGTGCAGCAATCCGTCACGCAGCGCGCCTTCGGCCATGCGCAGCTGCTCGATGCCCAGCGCCTCGAACAGTTCGCCAAGTATCACCACGCCGCCCGGGAATACAGGCCGCCGCTCGTCGGTCAGCGATTTGTACCCCAGCTCACGAACGTTTCCGGCACGGGCCATGTCTTCAATCAGGCCCTCCAGCCCGGCGGCGCTGACGCCGGTGGTCTGCGGATCGCGCTCCTGCAGGCACTCCCCGATCGCGCGCACCGTGCCCGAGCTCCCGACAACCCGCTCCCAGCCGCGCTTGAGGAAGGCCGCCTGCACCGGCTCGATCTCGACGCGCGCGGCCAGGCGCGCGCGTTCCACGCGCCGGGCGGAGAGTTTCCCGTCGGGGAAGAAGCGCAGGCTCATCGAGACGCAACCGAGCTTCAGGCTCTCGAGCAGCTGCGGCTCGTAGCCCTCGCCGATCACGATCTCGGTGCTGCCGCCACCGATGTCGATCACGAGGCGACGACCCGGTTCGGCCGGCAGCGTGTGCGCCACGCCCGAATAGACGAGGCGCGCCTCCTCCATGCCGGAGATGATCTCGATCGGGTGGCCAAGCGCGTCGCGGGCGCGCTCGAGGAACGCCTGCTTGCGCCGCGAGATGCGCAGCGCATTGGTTCCCACCACGCGCACGCTCCGTGCATGCATGTCGCGCAGGCGCTGGCCGAAGCGCTCCAGGCAGGCGAGTGCGCGCGCGGCCACCTGCTTGTCGAGCCTGCCGTCCGGACCAACGCCGGCGGCGAGGCACACCATCTCGCGCAGCCGGTCGATGACCACGAGCTGGCCGTGAGAGTAGCGGGCGACGACGAGGTGGAAGCTGTTGGAGCCGAGATCGACGGCCGCCAGCACTTCAGGCACGGTGCGGGCGGCTCGACTCACGCAGGGTTCAGGCCGTAGTGAAGGAGGAGCCGCAACCGCAGGTGGTCGTGGCGTTGGGATTGCGGATCACGAACTGCGCGCCTTCGAGACCGTCGCGAAAATCGATCTCGGCACCACCGAGGTAATTGACGCTCATCGGGTCGACCAGCAGCTTGACGCCCTGGTTCTCGACACAGGTGTCGCCATCCTGCACCTGCTCGTCGAACTCGAAGCCATACTGCAGGCCCGAGCAGCCGCCGCCCTGCACGAACACCCGCAGCATCAGGTGCGGATTGCCCTCGGCGCGAATCAGATCCGCCACCTTGCGCGCTGCGGCATCGGTGAACACCAGCGGCGAGTCGTGGTTGTGGGCGTTGTCGAGCGGTGCGTCCATGGTGCCTGGCAGTGTAGGCGCCAGGGCCGCGGTCGTCAAAAACCTGTGTCACAGCCTCAGGCGGCCGTCGGCGTGGTGGCCTCGGCTTCCGGGCTGGCTGGAATCAGTCGCCCCGTGATCTCGGCACCAAGTGCCATCTCGATCACGCCGTAGCTGACGTTGCCGCGCACCCTGGCCTTGGCGCCGAGCACGACCCGGTCCCTGGCCACGATGTCGCCGTTGACGGTTCCGTTCAGCACCACTTGCGGCGCCTCGACCGAACCGTCGATCACGCCGTGTTCGCTGACCGAGAGCGAAGCCGAGCCGCCGGCGACGACGCGCACATTGCCGGTGACGCAGCCATCGACGTGCAGGCCGCCTGCGAACTCGATGTCTCCCTGCACGCGCGCCGAGCGCCCGATCAGGGTGTCGATGCGAGCGGCTGCATTATCGCGGCGTTTGAACATGATGGGCCCTTCAGGTGACGTCAGGATTCCAGACGAAGGTCTGCCGATAGGGTGCCACGCTCTTGCGTGCGGGTCGAATCTCGATGGTGACACGTTCCGGCTTGAAATCGGCCGGCAGGCTTACCGGCTGCTCGATGCTGGTGAAGTAGCGGAAGCTGTAGGGCACCTCGCGGGTCTTGCCGGCGGTCAAGGTGGCCAGGTCGATACTGGCGCTGGCACCGGCACGTTCACCATCGACCGTCACGCCGAGCACGCCCGCGCTGGACTCTTCGGGGCGCGTGGGCCGGTTCAGCGCAAAGCGCAGCGCGTATTCGCGGGTCGCGGCGTTGACCGTGAGCACCTCGAATTGCTGTACCCGCACCGTTTGCGGTTTCGCTCCGGCCTGCGGATTGGCGATGCCGCGGTAGAACTCCAGATCCTGCTGTGCGCGGCCGAGCCCGGCCTGCAACTCGCCGATGGTGCGCGCGAGCTCCGAGCGCTCGCGCACCTGGGAAACCTGGGCCGTCTCGGCCGCGTCCAGCTGCACCCGCAGTTCGTGGGCATTGTTCTGCAGTTCGGCAATCTTGTCCTCCAGCCTGGCCCGCTCCTGCGCCGCCTGGATGCCATCGAACCCCGCCTGCTGCCGCCCGAGCTCGAACATGAGATACAGCGAGGCCAGGCCGAGCAGCACGATCACCGCCAGAATGATGATGCGGCGCGCCGGAGCGTAGGTGCGTACCACCAGTTTGCCGGGGATCTCCATCGCTGTCGGCTCAGGCGCCCGCGCTGGCGGCGCGGGTAGCCGAAGCGAGCGCTTCCCCGTGCCACCAGTCCGGATACGGCGGCAGGCCCGCGGGGAAAGCGGCGACGCCGAGTTCGTGGAGTGCGCGGGTGTAGACCTGGCGCTTGAAGTAGATGACCTCGCGGATCGGCTGCCAGTAATCCACCCATCGCCAGCGATCGAATTCCGGCTCGCCCGTCAGGTCGAAGCGAAACTGCGGATCGGGGTGGCGCAGGCGCAGCAGGTACCAGCGCTGCTTCTGGCCGATACACAGGGGCCTGGATTCTCGGCGCACGAAGCGCGCGGGCAATCGGTAGCGCAGCCAG
>JANXYA010000356.1 GCA_025350345.1 Gammaproteobacteria bacterium | reverse complement strand
GGAAGACGTGCCGCTCGAGAAATTCCTCGCCAACCGCTTCGGCAGGGTCTATGCCATGCCGGAGAGCCGCAGCATGGAGATGCCCGCCGCATGAACTATCAAACTATCCTGCAGGAGGCCGGCATCCTGGCGCACCCGGCGCGCAGCGGAGGGATCGAAGCGCGCACGCCCATCGACGGTTCCGTCCTCGCGCAGCTGCCCATCGAGAATACGGAGTCCGTCGCGGCGAAGATCCAGGCCGCGAGCCAGGCATTCCTCGCCTGGCGCGCCGTGCCGGCACCGCTCCGTGGCGAGCTGCTGCGCCGCTTTGCCGAGCGCGTGCGCCAGGAAAAGCCCGCCCTCGGCCGCCTGATTTCCCTCGAAGCGGGCAAGATCCTCAGCGAGGGCCTGGGCGAGGTGCAGGAAGTCATCGACATCTGCGATTTCGCCGTCGGACTCTCGCGCCAGCTGTACGGCCTGACGATCGCTTCCGAGCGGCCTGGCCACCACCTGCTCGAGCGCTGGCATCCGCTCGGCCCGGTCGGCGTGATCACCGCCTTCAATTTCCCGATGGCCGTGTGGACCTGGAATGCGGCGCTCGCCCTCGTGTGCGGCAACACCGTGCTGTGGAAGCCTTCCGAGAAGACCATGCTGTGCGCGCTGGCCCTGCACCGCCTGCTCGATGAACAGATCGCCAAATTTCCGGCGGCGCCGCCGGCCGTCTCGCAGCTGCTCGTCGGGCGCCGCGCGGTGGGCGAACAGCTCGTCGACCACAGCGCCCTGCCGCTGATCAGCGCCACGGGCAGCACCGCCATGGGCCGCGCGCTGGGCCCGCGCGTCGCCGCGCGCTTCGGTCGGACGCTGCTCGAGCTGGGCGGCAACAATGCGGCGATCGTCGCGCCGACGGCCGATATTCACTTAAGCCTGCGCGCCATCGTCTTCGCCGCGGCCGGCACCGCCGGGCAGCGCTGCACTTCGCTCCGCCGCCTGATCGTGCACCGGAGCCTTTCGGCGCGGCTCAGCCCGCTGCTGCGCAAGGCCTATGCCAGCCTTCCCATTGGCTCACCGCTCGAGCCCGGGACCCTGGTCGGTCCGCTGATCGACGCGTCCGCATTCGAGCGCATGCAATCGGCCCTCGGCGCCGCGCGCGCAGCCGGCGCCACCGTGGTGGGGGGCGAGCGCGTGCGGCCGGCCGGCCTGGACGGCGGATACTACGTGCGCCCGGCGCTCGTGGAGGCGGACAAGCCCTTCGCCATGATGAGCGAAGAGACCTTCGCGCCGATCCTGTACGCCGTGCCCTACGAATCCTTCGACGCCGCGCTCGCCATGCAGAACGATGTGCGGCAGGGCCTGTCCTCGGCGATCTTCACCAACGACATGCGCGAAGCCGAGACGTTCCTGTCCGCGACCGGGAGCGATTGCGGCATCGCCAATGTCAACACCGGACCGAGCGGCGCCGAGATCGGCGGCGCATTTGGCGGGGAGAAGGAGACCGGCGGCGGGCGCGAGTCGGGGAGCGATTCGTGGAAGGCCTACATGCGCCGCCAGACCCAGACGGTCAACTATTCCACGCAGATGCCGCTCGCGCAGGGCGTGCAGTTTCCCGTTGACTGAACGCCGCCCGGCGCCGAGGATCCACGCATGAATCCGCTCGACCTGTACGACCTGCGCGGCTCCTTAAGCGCGGAGGAGCAGCTGGTGCAGGACAGTGTCGCCCGGCTGGTGGACACGCAGGTCCTGCCGATCATCCAGGACTGCTTCGAGCACCACCGCTTTCCGCGCGAGCTGGTGCCGGAGCTCGCCGCACTGGGCCTGCTCGGCGCCAACCTGGAAGGCTATGGCTGCGCCGGCCTGAATTCCATCGCCAGCGGCCTGATCTGCCAGGAGCTCGAACGCGGCGATTCGGCCCTGCGCAGCTTCGTCTCGGTGCAATCCTCGCTGGCGATGTACCCGATCAGGACCTACGGGAGCGTAGCGCAGATGCAGGAGTACCTGCCGCGCATGGCCAGCGGCGAGCTGATCGGCTGCTTTGGTCTCACCGAGCCGCACGGCGGCTCGGATCCGGGGAACATGAAGACCCGTGCGCGACGCAGCCGCGGGGACTGGCTGATCAGCGGTTCGAAGCTGTGGATCACCAATGCCACCATCGCCGACCTGTGCATCTGCTGGGCGGACACCGAGGATGGCGTCCGCGGCTTCATCGTCGAGAAGGGCGCACCGGGCTTCACGACCACGGAGATCGAACACAAGTTCTCGCTCCGCGCCTCCAGCACCGGCGCGCTGTATTTCGACGAGGTGCGCGTGCCCGAGGCCCAGCGCCTGCCGGGAGCGGCCGGACTGAAGGGCCCGCTGTCCTGCCTCACGCAGGCCCGCTACGGGATCGCCTGGGGCGTGATCGGCGCGGCGCAGGCCTGCCTCGCGCAGCTGATCGAGTACACGGGGACGCGCGAGCTGTTCGGGCGGGCGCTGTCAAAAAACCAGGCCATCCAGGTCCGGCTCGCCGAAATGGCCCGTGGCATCACCACCGCCCAGATGCTGGTGCTGCAGCTGGGGCGCCTGAAGGATCAGGGCGCTCTGCAGCCGGTGCAGGTCTCGCTCGCCAAGTGGCACAACTGCCGCATGGCGATCGAGGTGGCGCGCGATTGCCGTGACATGCTCGGTGCCGCCGGCATCAGCGCCGAGTTCGCTCCGATCCGCCACATGCTCAATCTCGAGAGCGTGATCACCTACGAGGGCACGGAGACCGTGCATCAGCTGGCGGTGGGACGCGAGCTGACGGGCCACAGCGCGTACTGAGCCCGATCCGCGGTGAGAATTCGCATCCTCTCGGACCTGCACCTCGAGTTCCAGGAGTGGACTCCCCCGCGCGTGGCGGCGGATCTCATCGTGCTCGCCGGCGACATCCACGTGGGCGCCGAGGGCCTGCCCTGGGCGCGCCGGCACTTCCCCGACGCGCGCCTCATCTACGTGCCCGGCAATCACGAATTCTATGGCGGGGAGATGGACGCCACGCTGGAACGGCTCCGCCGCGTCGCCGCTGTGCACGACATTGCGCTGCTCGATGGCGATGGCGTCACGATCGGGGGCGTGCGCTTCCTGGGCGCGACCCTCTGGACCGATTTCGCGCTGCATGGCTCGGACCCGCCCGCCATTGCCCAGGCCCAGGCCGACGCGCGCCGCGGCATGGTCGATTACCGCAGGATCTACCGCAGTGGCTCGGACAAGCTCCAGCCCGATGACACGCGCCGCATACACCTGCGCCAATCGGCGTGGCTGGCGCAGCAGCTCGCCGAGCCCTTCGAGGGCTCCACGGTGGTGATCACCCACCACCTGCCGCACGCGCTCAGCGTGCATCCGCGGTACAGGGGCGATCGGCTCAACCCCAGCTTCGCTTCAGACCTGTCGGCGCTGGTGCGCGCACCGGTGCAGCTGTGGATCCACGGGCACACCCATTCCTCGATCGACTACCGCATCGACGGCACCCGCGTGGTATGCAATCCTCGCGGTTACCTGCCGCAGGAACCAAATACTGAGTTTGACCCGGAACTGGTGGTCAGCGTCACGCAGGATGGCTGAATGCTGAATCTGATCGAGAAGCGCTCCATCGACTACGTGCCGATCGCCGAGCGCCACGGCAAGGTGTGGCACCTGTGGCCGATATGGTTCAGCGGCGACGCGCACCTGGCCACCATCGCGGTCGGCGTGCTGGGGATCGGGCTGGGCGGCAACCTGCTGTGGACCTCCATTGCGGTCATCAGCGGTTGTGCGCTGGGCACCTTCTTCATGGCCTTTCACTCGACGCAGGGACCGCAGCTCGGCCTGCCGCAGCTGATCCAGTCCCGCCCGCAGTTCGGCTACATGGGCGCGCTGCTGGTCTGGGTGGTCGCGCTGATCGCCTACATCGGCTACAACGCCTTTAACGAAGTGCTGGTGGCACAGACCGTCCGGCAGCTCTCCGGCGCGCAGCACGGGATCGATGCGCCGGTCATCATCGTGTTCACGCTGCTGGCGGCCGCCATCGCGGCGGTCGGCTACGACTGGATCCATCGCACACAGCGCCTGATTGCCTACGCCATGATCGCCGTGCTGCTGGTGTATTCGGTCGCGGTGGGCGTGGTCATGCGGCTGCCCGCGCACCATTGGGACGTGCACGACTTTCGCACCATCCCGTTCCTGGTACAGTTCTTCGCCGCGGCGGCGTATCAGCTCAGCTGGTCGATCTATGTCTCGGACTACTCGCGTTACCTGCCGCGCGAAGTGTCGGTCAGCGAGTCCTTCTGGTGGACGTACCTGGGCGCCTTCGTCGGCGGCGTGTGGATGATGCTGCTCGGCACGGTGGCGGCGGCGCTCAACCCGCGCGCCGAAGTCGCCGCCGCGGTGCAGATGTCTGCGGATGCGGTGCTGCCGGGCCTGGGGCTCCCGCTCCTGATCACTGCGCTCCTCGGGCTGGTGACGATCTCGAGCCTGAACTTCTACGGCGCTTCCCTGACGCTCCTGTCCGTCGCCGACTCATTCCGGCCCGGGACCGCTTCCACGGCCAAGCGGCTGATCGGCTTAGGGCTGGCCACCGCGGCCTCGATCGGCATTGCGCTGCTCGCGTCGAAGGATTTCGTCAACCGCTTCGGGGACCTGCTGGCGGTGCTGCTGTATCTGTTCACGCCGTGGACGGCCATCAACCTGATCGACTTCTACGTGGTGCGCAAAGGCCATTATTCGATCCGCGAGATCTTCAATCCCCGGGGCATGTACGGCCGCTGGAACTGGCGGGGCCTGCTCTCCTATGCCGTCGGGTTCGTCGTCATGATCCCTTTCTTCAGCTTTGGCACCCATCAGGGAATCGTGGCGCGAGCACTCGGCGGAGCGGACCTGGCCATGCTGGTGGGCTTGCCGGTCTCCGCCCTGCTCTACTGGGTGCTGTGCCGCGATCTTGATCTGGACCAGGAACTGGAGCAGGTGCGCATCGCCGATGCGGGGCTCGATCCAGGCTTGGCGGCGAGCCCGTCGCAATGAAGTACAATGACTACTACCAGATTCTCGGTGTCGCGCGCGAGGCCAGCGCCGCGGATATAAAGAAGGCGTACCGCAAGCTCGCGCACCAGTATCACCCGGACGTGTCGAAGGACCCCGCCGGCGAGGAGAAATTCAAGGAGATTGCCGAGGCCTACGAGGCGCTGAAGTCCCCCGAGAAGCGCGCGGCCTATGACCAGCTGGGCGCGCATCAACCGGGGGAGGATTTCCGGCCGCCTCCGGACTGGGGACAGCAGCACGGCGGCGAGCG
>JANXYA010000268.1 GCA_025350345.1 Gammaproteobacteria bacterium | reverse complement strand
CGGCCGATCGCGCTGGCGGGCGCTGCTTCTCCATCCGCCGCGGCACCCGCGTCGTCGACACCGACGGCGAGGCGCAGACCTGCACCTTCGATTCCGGCGAGTATTTCAACTGCGGCCCCGCGCGCATCCCCGGCTTTCACGTCACGCTGGATTACTGCCGCGCGCTGGGCGTGCCGGTGGAGATGATGGTCAACCGCAACCCCGCAGCCTTCGACTACACCACGCGGGGTCCGCTGGCCGGACAGCGGCTGCGGCAGAAGGAGGTCGAGGGCGATCAGGACGGCTACGTGGCCGAGCTTTTGGCCAAGGCGGTGGGGGCCAAGGCGCTCGACGCCGAGCTCGACGAAAAAGATCGGGCAAACCTTCTCGACTACCTGTCCAGCTTCGGCTGGCTGGAGAAGGACGGCCGCTACGCGGGCACCGAGCGCAGCCGCGGCTTTTCCGCGCTGCCCGGCGCGGCCGATCAGCGTGGCACGGTGGGCCGTCCGCTGCCGCGCAGCGCGGTGCTGGCCCGCGAGCTGGGCTTTCGCCACTTCTTCCTGCGCAGCCCGCTGCAGCAGCCGGCCATGCTGCAGATCGTAGGCGGCACCGACCGGCTGGCGCATGCCTTCGCCCGCGCGCTGGGTCCGCGCCTCGTGCTGGGCGCGCCGGTGCGCGAGCTGCGACAGGACGAGCGCGGCGTTCGGGTGCTCTACGGGGCCGCCGACAAGATCCGGGAGGCGCGCGCCGACTACGCCGTCTGCGCGCTGCCGCTCACCATCCTGCGCGACCTGCCCGCCGACCTGCCCGCCTCGCTGCGCGCCGCGGTGGCTTCGGTGCCCTACGAGGCGGCAGGCAAGATCGGCATCCAGTTTGGCCGGCGCTTCTGGGAGGAGGACGACCGCATCTTCGGCGGGAGCTCCTCGACGGATCAGACCATCACCCAAATCATGTATCCCTCGACCGGAATGCTGGGCAAGAAGGGCGTGCTGGTCGGCTACTACAACTTCCTCAAGCAGGCGGCGGAGCTGCAGGCCATGCCGCACGCGCAGCGCCTGGAGACGGCGCTCGCGCAGGGAGAGCGGATCCATCCGCAGTACCGGCGGCACTTCGAGAGCGCCTTCTCGATGGCGTGGGGAAAGATGCCGTGGCTGCATGGCTCGTGGGCGGCCTGGGGCGAGACCGGCCCGCGCGCCGACGCCTATACCGAGATCTGCAAGCCCGCGGGCCGCGTGCACTTCGCCGGCGACGCCATGAGCTACCAGACCGGCTGGATGGCCGGCGCCATCGAGTCGGCGCGCCGCGCGGTGCTGGCCATCCACCAGCGCGCCTCGGCCGAGCCCGCCCTTGCTGTTCCACCGGAGGTTAAACCGTGATCCGCCCAGCCGTGATCGCCGCACTGATCCTTCTCTTCGCCTGTGCCGGGTCGCCCCCGCGCACCGAGGCCCCCTCCGCCGCGGCTTCGCGAAAGCAGGTGCTGGTGCCGGGCGGCAGCACCTCGCCCCTCTCTGCGGTGGTGCGCGCGGGCGACCTCGTCTTCGTCTCCGGACAGCTGGGCTTTCCCCCGGGCTCGCGCGATCTGGTGCCGGGCGGCATCGGGCCGGAGACCCGGGCGGCGCTCGAAGGAGTGGCCGCCAACCTCGCCAAGGTGGGCCTCTCGATGGACGACGTGGTCAAGTGCACCGTCTTCCTCGCCGAGATGGCCGACTTCGCGGGCATGAACGAGGTCTACGCCAAGGCCTTTCCCAAGGACCCGCCGGCGCGCTCGACCGTAGCTGTCGCCGGTCTCGTCAAGAGCGCGCGCATTGAGATCGAGTGCATTGCCGTCACGCGCTCGCGATGAGCTTGCGGCGGACAGCTCCCTTCATGCAGCTGCGCGTTGCAGAGCGGGTGGGCCGCCTTCGCTGGATCTTCCTGCCGCTGGGGCTGTGCGCGCTGACCGCGGTTGGGGCGCACGCGGCGGCCGACGTCGTCGGCGATCGGGTGCTCTGGTGCGTCGATCGGGTCAGCGCGTTTTTCGACGCCGTCTTCGCCAGCTGGTCGGTGACGGCGCCCCTGGTGGATCTGGTCGGGCTCTCGCAGCGCAGCTTCTTTGCCCGGGCGCTGGCGCTGGCCTGGGAGCTGTCGGCCGACGCGCTCATCGCCATTCCGCTCCTGGGCTACGACGAGCGCGACGGCAAAACCGAGCTGCGCACCGCCCGCGCCCTCTTGCGCAAGACCCCGACGCCGCTGCGGCTGGTGCGCCCTCTCGCCACCGTGCTGGTGGCCATCGCCGGCGCCTGCTCGGTCGCGCGGATGGTGCAGGGCTCGGTGCAGTTGACCCTCCACGCCTCGCTGCTCTCGCACTTCGCCGCGGCCTGCGCGCTCTTCGCGCTCCTCCTCGTCTTCGTGCCCCGCGCCGGCTTTCGCGCGCTGGAGCACGCCGACCAGAAGGGACACCTGGTCGCCACCGGCGTCTTCGGCACCCTGGTCCTCGCGCCGATGATGCTGGCCGCGCTCTACGCATCGCCGCTGGTCTCGTTCTTCCGGTGAGGCGGCTCGCGCCCATCGAGCTCTTGCTGGCCGCGCTCTGCCTCTGGGCGGGCTGGTACCACACGCCGGCAGGCGCGCTGGTGCGGACGGCGGGCGCATGGATCTTCCGGACCCACAGCACGGCGCGGCCGCTGCTCGCGTACTACGGCGCGGGGGTCTACCAGCCGCACGCCGCGCCGCCGCCGCTCCTGACTGCGCCCGTTCCTCCTGCGCAGGCGCTGGGCTACGGCGCCTGGGCGACCGCCGAGCACCTGGGCACGCCGGCTGCGCTGTCGGCCCGGATCAAGGCGCTCGCGGCGCGGCTCGACGGCGTGGACGAGGCGGCGATGCTGGCGCTCTTCTGCGGCGAGGAGCCGGCGCGCTACGCGCTCACCCGCGCGCAGGACGAAGACGGCTCCCCGCGGCTGGAGGATCTGGCGCGCGCGCTTCCGCCCCGCTCCGCCGACTGCATCGCGCAGGCCTCGCAGGCGCTGGCGCAGGCGGGCGCGTACGCGCTGGCGTGGCCGCTGCCGGAGTCGATCCGGATCACCTCGCCCTTCGGAATGCGCGAGCACCCGGTGCTGGGAATCCGCCGGCTGCACGCGGGCGTCGATCTGGGCACTGCGGTGGGCACGCCGGTCCGCGCCACGGCGGCAGGAGTGGTGCGGCGCGCCTCGAGCGACGGCGTCAACGGGCGCATCCTCGTCCTCGACCACGGCCGCGGCGTGACCACCATGTACTGCCACAACGACGAGCTGCTGGTGCAGGACGGCGAGCACGTCCGCAGAGGGCAGGTCATCTCCTACTCGGGCAACACCGGCCGCTCGTCCGGGCCGCACCTGCACTACCAGCTGGATCTCGGTGGGCAGGCCGTCGATCCGCTGCGCTACCGCGCCGGACATCCGCGGATTTCCAGCGCCGGCGCCGCCGACTGATCTCACGACGGATCGTCCACGCAGCCCGCCGCCGTCAGCCGCCGGTCGATTCCGCACTCGCAATAGGTGCCGGCGAGATCGGCGTCGTCGTCGGTCCAGGTGCCTTGCGTCGCATCGCACGCCTGCTCGGAGACGGCGGGCGACGACCAGCAGCCGCCGGCGCCGGGGCTGTACGCGGTGGGCCAGCCCTTGCCGCAGTCGCAGGCGCTGCTGTTCCAGGCGCCGCCGCTCGCTGCGCAGAGGTCGGGCTCGGCCACTTTGTCGAGAGCGAAAGGACGCCCGCCCGTCTCGGGGCGGAGCACGAGCCTCTTGCCATCGCGGCTGAGGGAGAAGGCAGCGGCCGAATGAAAGTGGAGCGCCGGATCGCCCGCGCGCCCCCGCAGGAAGAAGCGGATGGACCGATGCCCGCGCGGGACCAGCCAGCTTCCGTCCTCGCGGATGGGATCTGCGCAGGAGGCGTCCGGGCAGCGGCTCCAGGCGAAGCGGCCGCCCGTGCCCAGCTGGAGAAAGAGGAGATCGCCCTTGGACGCGGGCGCGCCCGAGAGGCGGAAGACGCTGCCCGCCGTCAGCCCGGCGGCGACGGCGACGTCGTCTTCGAGCTGCGAGGCGGCAGGCGGTGCGCCACAGGCGAGGGCGAGGAGGATGAGCAGAGGTCGGTGCATGCCGGCTGCAAGAGCAGCTCGCATGCCAACGCCCCGCAGAGGGAGCGCCGCCCGCGAGGGGGTAGCAAAATGAGCCGGCGGCAGTCCTGAAACGCTACTGCCGCCGGCGCGAAGCCTAGTTGGCTGCCTTCGCGGTCTTTCCCACCTTGCTGAACAGGCTCTTGGGCACCATGCAGTGCACGCCCTTGCGCACGTCCACCACCTGGCTGACGCGGCAGTCCGCCGCCATCGCCGAGAGCGCGTAGGCCTCGTACCGGTCGAGCCCCTTCTCGGTCACGAGGAAGTCGATGGTCTCGTGCAGCGCATTGTTGAAGGCCTTGTTCAGGACGGATTGCGTGATCACAGGCGGGCCATAGCCGCCGAAACTGGGCTCCACGCAAGAGTTCGGCGGCCAGGTGGCCTATGCGCTGGGGGCCAACGGGCGCATTACGAGTGTGACCGTCGGCGGCGTGGTGGTCCGCAGCTTTCCCACCTACGACAGCTTCGGGCGACCCCAAACCGTAATCGATGGCACCGCCGACACCACCAGCTATACCTACTTCAATACCGGGACCCAAAACCTCTCCGGCGTAGGAGCGCCCGGGGGGCGTGGAGCGAGCTTCACGTACGATAGCTATGGGCGGTGCACGGTGGTGCAGCCCAGCGCCTTCGTGGCGCAGCCTTCGCAGACCACCTATTACAGCATCATCAACCGGGTGGATTCGGTGAAGATTGCGACGAGTCCGGTCACCCTCACCAAGTACACCTACGACAGTCTGAA
>JANXYA010000238.1 GCA_025350345.1 Gammaproteobacteria bacterium | reverse complement strand
GCGATCCATGTCCGTGCGCGCCGCCTGGCGCTCCAGGTCGACGAAGCTGGGGAAAATGACCAAGTGCTGGACCAGGAGCTGCGCTGCCCCGAGAGCCGCAAACAGCCCACCGATCAGCAGGATGACTCTGGGCCTGATCTTCATCGTCACCTCATTATCGGCTCTCCGTGGCCGGATCTGTGGGGGCGCGGTCTCCAAATGGCCTGCAGCCCTGTGACGTACTTCACGCAGGCATGCGGGCTGCGACCTTTTTGCCGTTGCCTGCATCTAACAGGGCAGGCATGTCCACTTTTCTCGATATCCAGGTCCCCCCGGAATGGGTGCGGCTCGCCCGGACAGGCGACCCGGGAGCCCAGCAGCGCATTTATGCGGCGCTGGCGCGGCCCGTGTACACGCTGTTGCGCCGTCTGGTGGTGCGTCCGGCCGTCTGCGAGGAGCTGGTGCAGGAGGTGTTCCTGGAGGTGCTGCGCAAACTCGGCAGCTTCCACGGCACGGGCTCATTCGCGGGCTGGGTGCGCAGCATCGCGGTGCGCAAGGCGCTGATGCACCTGCGTTCACCATGGAACGCTCATCTGGTGTCCGACAGCGACGATTGCGCCCTGACCGATCCGGCCACTGCGCATGAGGAGGGCGAGGACAGGGGCGGCGATCTGGAACGCGCGCTCAACGCCTTGCCTTATCTGGGCCGCAGCATCGTCTGGCTGCACGATGTCGAGGGCTATACGCACGCCGAAATCGCCCAGCTCTTTGACCGTAGCGCAAGTTTTTCCAAGTCACAGCTCGCGCGGGCGCACCAGGCGCTGCGCGCGGCACTCGAGCCACAGATCGGAGGCCAGGTATGCACGCTCGCCTCGAGACACTGATCAGCCTGCGGGATCGCCAGCCGGTCGAGGCCGCTACCGCGGCCCACGTGGCCGCGTGCGCGCAGTGCGCGGCCGAGCTGCGGCGATTGACCGCGCTGCGTGCCAAGATGGCGAGCCTGCCCGCTTTTTCGCCGCCAGAGTTGTGGCCCGCGATCGCAGCGCGGCGGGCCGCTGCGCCTGCAACGCCGCCGCGCTGGCGGTGGGGAAACATCGCTGCCGCCGGCAGCCTGGCCGCTCTGGTCCTGGCGCTGGCCGCCTCATTCCCGCAGTACCGGACTGCCACTCCGGCCACGTCAGTCATGCCGCGGACGGCGGCTGGTGCGGTGCCGCTAGCGAATCTGGTCGAGCGCTCGCAGCGGCTGGAGGCAACGCTGCGGCAGCTGCCGCAGCGGCCGGCCGTGGCCGTGGTGGCGAATTCGGCTGCCATCGATGCGCTGCAGTCGCGCATCCAGCGGCTCGACGTGGAAATCGCTGGCAATGCCCAAGAGGCATCCGACCACGCGCGCCTGCAGGAGCTGTGGAGTCAGCGTGTGAACCTGCTCAATTCGCTGTTCGGCGTGCGTTACGCCGAAGCCGTGCACGCCGGATACCGTGCCACCGATGAACAAGGAGCTCTCTGATGGACATGATGATGAATAGCAGGCCGCGGCCTGGAGCAACCCTGCCGCACGCGGCGCTCGCCATGGCGCTGTTGGCCGCAGCGCTGTGGGCGCCGTTGCGGCCGGCCCTGGCCGAGGATATCGCCAAGAGCAACACCGCCGAGCGGGCGCGGGTGGAAGAGCGGCTCAAGGACGCTCAGCAGCGCATGGAAAGTGCTGCCCGAGAGATGGCCGAGCTGAGCCTGTCGCTGAGCGGCGGACACGAAGGCGTCGATCGGCAAATTAAAGTCATGATCATGAAGCGGCCCATGCTCGGCATGGCCATCGACATGAACGCCGGCGAGGCGGATGCGGGCCAGGGCGTGCGCGTCGAGAGCGTCAGTCCCGGTGGAGCCGCGGAAGCAGCCGGAATCCGCGCCAACGACCGGGTCGTAGCGCTGAACGGCACGGCACTGCTCGGCAACGGACCGAAGTCCGCGCCGCAACAATTGCAGTCGATCATGAAGGCGGCCAAGTCCGGCGAGCCGATGGCGGTCGAATATCGGCGCGATGGCAAATCGTTCAAGGCGCAGATTGTGCCAAAGGAATCGGTCGATTGGGGCCAGGACCTGGATCTGCCGCCGCTCCCGGAGGTGTTCGCCGCCGAGGGCCCGGACGGTGGAGCGCTGCGGCGGGTCATGCGCTTTCGCTTCGACAAGTCCGGCGGGTTCGGCGCTGTAGAAATGGTCGACCTGTCACCGGCGCTGGGCAGCTATTTCGGCACCGATAAGGGGCTGCTGGTGGTGCGCGCGCCGAGCGACCAGCGCCTGAAGCTGCAGGACGGCGACGTGCTCCTGGACATTGACGGCCGGGTGCCAGGCAGCGCCGCGCATGCGCTGCAGATCCTGGAATCCTACCGCAGCGGTGAGACCGTACACCTGCACGTCCTGCGGCAGAAACAGCGCCTGGAGCTGAGCGTGGAGGTGCCTGAGGCCTGAGGGCGGTGGATTCGCGCGCGATTGCGCAAAGCGCGCGGAGGTCCGAGAATCCTCCGCATGCAAGCGCCCCCAGCTCTCGAGTCCTGGCTGCCGCCGGAGGCCAGGCGGCGCCCGAGCGCGCCGTTCCTGCCCATGTCGCGCGCCGAGATGGCGCAGCTTGGCTGGGACCAGTGCGACGTCATCATCGTCACCGGTGACGCCTACGTCGATCATCCAAGTTTCGGGATGGCCCTGATCGGCCGCGTGCTCGAGGCGCAGGGAATCCGGGTCGGCATCATTGCCCAGCCGGACTGGCGCAGCGCCGCGGCGTTTCGCGCCCTGGG
>JANXYA010000233.1 GCA_025350345.1 Gammaproteobacteria bacterium | reverse complement strand
GGCCATCGCCAAGAAGGCTGAGATCATGACGCTCAAGAAGGTGGAGGACAGCCTCAATTTCGTCTGGCACGTGGAGGTGCCACGCAACTTCGTGCGCCGCTTCGTCGAATACCTCGCACTGCTCGTGGTCGCGCCGCTCCTGATCGGCGCGCTGGTCGGCATGGCGCACATCACCTCGGCCAACAGGTCGGTGGAATTGCTTCAGCACCTGCCGCTCATCAGCCAGCTGAGCCGCACCGCCCTTACGCTCTCGCCCTACGTCATCGTCAGCGCCGCCTTCGCGATTCTCTACGCATTGGTGCCCAACACGCGCGTACGCGCAGTACCCGCGCTGGTCGGCGGCCTGACCGGAGGGGTGCTGTGGGCCGCGGTCGGCGGCGTGTTCACGTCCTTCATTGTCTCGATCACCCGCCTGTCGATCGTCTACGCCGGCTTCGCCATCTTTGTCGCCGCGCTCATCTGGATCTACTTTGCCTGGCTGATCCTGCTGCTGGGTGCGCAGCTGTCGTTCTATGTGCAAAACCCGAGCTACCTGCGCATCGGCATGCGCGAGCCGCGCCTTTCCAACGCCGAGACCGAGCAGCTTTCGTTAGACATAATGTACCTGGTGGCCCACGCTCATCTGCGCGGCGGTGCACGCTGGAGCATCAATTCACTCGCCGCAAAGCTCGCCATACCCGGCATCGCGCTCGCGCGCATCGCGGATGCACTGGAAGCGGCCGGCCTCCTGGTCAGCACTGCGGAGGAGACACTGCTCCCCGGGCGCGATTCCGGCCAGATCAGGCTGTACGAGATCCTTGCAGTGGCCCGCGCGGCCAACAGCGTGCACGGCGGGGCGCACCCTGCCGGCCCGCCGGCCGTGGCGCGCGTGTGCGCGGAACTCGACGGCGCGTGGCGCGAGCGCCTGGGTGATCGCGACCTGGAGTCGCTGGTGATGGAATAGTGCCTGGCGCTGGCCCGATCACTCACCAGTCCTACTCCCCGGCGATGGTCATCCCCTCGAGGAGCACCGAGCCGCAGCGGATGCCTCCCTGCGTATCAACGTCGGTGCCGAGCGCCACGATGCCGCGATACATCTCGCGCAGATTCCCTGCGATCGTGATCTCGTGCACCGGATAGGCGATCGCGCCGTTCTCGACCCAGAAGCCGCTCGCGCCGCGCGAATAATCCCCCGTCACGCCGTTGACGCCCTGGCCCATCATCTCGGTGACGTACAGCCCGCTGCCCATCTGCCTGAGCAGGCCCGCGAAGTCAGTGCTGGCCGCCGGCGCGTTGACCAGCAGATTGTGCACGCCGCCGGCATTGCCGGTGGTCTTGAGCCCCAGCTTGCGGGCTGAATAACTGCCGAGCACGTAGCCATCGAGCACGCCGGCGCGCACCAGTTCGCGATCGCGCGTCGCCACCCCTTCTGAGTCATAGGCGCTGCTGGCGAGGGCGCGTGGCAGGTAAGGGCGCTCCTGCAGGTGCAGGAAGGCCGGAAACACCTGCTCGCCGGCGGCATCGAGCAGGAAGGAGGCGCGCCGATACTGGCTGGCGCCGCGAATCGCGCCGATGAAGTGGCCGTAAAGTCCGCGCGCCATCTGCGGGGAAAACAGCACGGGCGCGCGGCGCGTGCCGAGCCGCTGCGCACCCAAGCGCGCGAGTGCGCGCTCGGCCGCGCGCCGGCCGAGCGCGGGCCCATCCTGCAGGTCGGCGTGGTGGCGCGCCACGGAGTACCAGTAATCGCGCTGCATCTCCGCGCCCGATTGCGCCAGCAGCGCGCAGCTCAGCGAATGGCTGGTACTGGGTTGCCCGGCCAGGAAGCCGTGGGTGTTGCCGTAGACGCGCACGCCGCGATGGGTCGAGAGCGATGCGCCTTCCGAGTTCGTCAGCCGCGCATCGACAGCGAGCCCCGCCGCCTCACATTCGCGCGCCAGCTCGACCGCCTGCTCCGCATCGATGTCCCAGGGATGATCAAGGTCCAGATCGGGAAAGACCTGCGCCATTGCCCCGGCATCAGCGAGCCCGGCGCAATCATCGCTGGCGGTGTAGCGCGCAATCGTGCAGGCCTTGGCCACCGTCTGGGTCACCGCCTCGGGCCGCAGATCAGCCGTGCTGGCCGAGCCCTTGCGGAACCCAAAGTAGACGGTGACGGCCATTCCGCGATCGCGGTGGTGCTCGATGGTGTCGACCTCACCCATGCGTACGGTGACTGTCAGGCCCTGCTGCACGCTGGCATCCGCGTCCGCCGCGCTGGCCCCGGCGGCGCGGGCCTGTGCCAGGGCGCTGCTGACCACCTGCTGCAGTTCCGGAATCCGCGTCGCGTCCACTTGCATCGCCATGGCAGAATTGTAGCAGCGCGCAGCACCGCGCCCGGCCGGATCGCCTAAATGAACCCAGAAGACGACATCGACGAGGAGGGCTTCGAGGAGCCGCTGAGCCGCTCGGCGCGCAAGCGCGCCGCCGAATACATGCAGAAGCTCGGCGTGCGGCTGGTGGGCCTGCGGGAAGCGCGCCTGGCGGAACTCGACCTCCCCGAGGAGCTGCGCGAGGCCATACGCGAGGCGCGCCGCCTGCGGGGCCAATCGGCCCTCGCTCGACAATACCAGTACATCGGCCGGCTAATGCGCGAGCTCGATCCGCTGCCCATCGAGCGGGCGCTGGACCCGGCTGCGGGCCCGGGCGGTGCGCGTGCTAAAATCCCCCGATGAAACCGCTGGTCGGCATCATCATGGGCTCGGCATCCGACTGGGAATGCCTGCGCTCCGCCGGCGAGTTGCTCGATAAACTGGGCATCGCCCACGAGGTGCGCGTGGTCTCGGCGCACCGCACACCGGACCTGCTGTTCGAATACGCCTCCACGGCGGCCGGCCGCGGCATCGAAGTGCTGATCGCCGGCGCCGGCGGCGCCGCGCATCTGCCCGGCATGACGGCGGCGAAGACCCTGCTGCCGGTGCTGGGCGTGCCGGTGCAGTCGCGCGCGCTCAACGGTATGGATTCGCTCCTCTCGATCGTGCAGATGCCCGCCGGCGTCCCGGTCGCCACCTTCGCCATCGGCGCCGCGGGCGCCACCAATGCGGCGCTGTTTGCCGCCTCGATCCTTGCCGGGCGCCACGCCGAGGTGGCCGCGACGCTCGAGCGCTACCGGCGCGCGCAGACGGAGGCCGTGCTGGCCCATCCGGATCCGCGGAATCCGGCGGCATGACTATCGGCATCGTGGGCGCCGGCCAGCTCGGCCGCATGCTCGCGCTCGCAGGTTACCCACTGGGCCTGGACTTCCTGTTCCTCGATCGCAGCGCCGCTGCGCCGGCGGCGGCGCTGGCACCGATCCTGATCGGCGATCTGGCTGACCCCGCGCAGCTGCGCAAGCTCGCCAGGCGCAGCCAGGTCATCAGCTTCGATTGGGAAAACGCCTCCGTCGAGGGCTTGCGGGCGGCGACGCGGGGACTGCCCACGCGCATTGCCCCCCCGCTGCGGGCGCTGGCCACCGGCCAGGACCGGGTCGCGGAGAAGCGCCTGTTCGAGCGTCTCGGGGTGCCCACCACGCGTTTTGCCGCCGTCAACAGCCGGGCCGAGCTCGAGCGCGCCGCCGCGCGCATCGGACTGCCCGGCGTGCTCAAGACCCGGCGCCTGGGCTATGACGGCAAGGGACAGCGGGTGGTGCGCGATCGCGCGGCGCTGGCGGCCGCCTGGCGCGCACTCGGGAGCGTCGCGCTGATCTACGAGGAATTCGTGCCCTTCGAGGCCGAGGTGTCGGCCCTCGGTGCGCGGGCGCGCGACGGGAGCGAAGCGCTCTATCCGCTGACACGCAACTGGCATGCCGATGGGATCCTGCGCCTGAGCGTGGCGCCCTGGGAAGATCGGGCACTGGAGCGCCAGGCGCGCGCGCATCTGCGTGCGGTACTGCGCGAATTCAGGTACGTGGGCGTGCTCGCGATCGAGTTTTTTGTCCGCGACGGCCGGCTGATCGCCAACGAGCTCGCGCCGCGCGTCCATAACTCCGGTCACTGGACGATCGAGGGTGCGAGCACCAGCCAGTTCGAGAATCACCTGCGGGCGATCGCGGGACTGCCGCTCGGCAGCACCGCCCTCCTGGGCCACTCCGCCATGGTGAATCTCATCGGCCGCATGCCCGCTCGCGCCGTCGTGCTCGGCGAGCAAGGGGTGCACCTGCACGATTACGGCAAGCAGGCGCGAGCGGGGCGCAAGCTGGGCCACTGCACGCTGGTGGCGAGGAGCGCCGCCGAGCGCAACCGGCGGCTGCTGCGTGTGCTCGGGCGGCTGGAGGTCGCGCTCGCCAGCGCGCCTTGAATTCGGTACCGCACTCGGCGAGGCTAGCGCTCGCCCGTCGAAGTGCAGGGTGGCAGGAGAGTGGATGTACCTGGAGCTGTTCAAACTCAGGGAACTGCCGTTCCGGCTCAGCCCTGATCCCCAGTTTCTCTACCTGAGCAAGGCCCATGCGCGCGCCAAGGCGTACATGGAGTCGACCATCTGGTTCGCCGACGGTTTCGTCGTCATCACCGGCGAGATCGGCTCGGGCAAGACCACGTTGATCTAAACCTTTCTCCTGGAACTCGAGAAGGACGTGGTGGTTGCCCAGATCAGCCAGACTCAGGTCTCCTCCGTGGAATTCCTGCAGGCCGTGCCGGTGCAGTTCGGCTACAGCCCCTTCCAGATGAAGAAAGCGGA
>JANXYA010000166.1 GCA_025350345.1 Gammaproteobacteria bacterium | reverse complement strand
TCAAGGCCCCGGGCTTCGGCGATCGCCGCAAGGCGATGCTGCAGGACATCGCGGTCCTGACCGGTGGCACGGTAATCTCCGATGAGGTCGGCCTGTCCCTCGAGAAGGCCTCGGTCAATGACCTGGGCGAAGCGAAGAAAGTGCTGGTCGAGAAGGAAAACACCACGATCATTGACGGCGCCGGCAAGGGCTCGGACATCAAGGGCCGGGTCGAGTCGATCCGTCAGCAGATCGAGGAAGCCACCTCCGACTACGACAAGGAAAAGCTCCAGGAGCGCGTCGCCAAGCTCTCCGGCGGTGTCGCCGTGATCAAGGTCGGTGCGGCCACCGAAGTGGAGATGAAGGAAAAGAAGGCCCGCGTCGAAGACGCCCTGCACGCCACGCGTGCGGCGGTGGAAGAGGGCGTGGTGCCGGGCGGCGGCGTGGCCCTGATCCGCGCGCAGAGGGCGCTCGAGAAGCTCGAAGGCGCGAATGAGGACCAGACGGTCGGCATTGGCATCCTCAAGCGTGCCATCGAAGAGCCGCTCCGTCAGATCGTGGAGAACGCCGGCGAAGACGCCGCCGTGATCCTCAATCAGGTGAAGGCGGGCAAGGGCAGCTACGGCTACAACGCGGCCACCGGCGAGTTCGGCGACATGCTCGAAGAGGGCATCCTGGACCCGACCAAGGTGACGCGCCTGGCGCTGCAGAACGCGGCCTCCGTGGCCGGGTTGCTGCTGACGACCGAAGTGATGGTCGCCGAGGCCCCGAAGGACGAGGAGCACAGCCACGGCATGCCCGGTGGCGGCGGCATGGGCGGCATGGGCGGGATGGACATGTAACGCGACCGCGTTACCCGATCATCACGCGTCTCACCGACGCAACTCGCAAGAGCAGAGCCCCGGAGGGAAACCTCCGGGGCTTTTTCTTTCTCAGTCGTCCCGCTCCGGACTGGGCTTGCGGTTGGGGGCGTGCGAGTAGAGGGCATCGGATGATCGGCGCGTGACTTCGATTTCTGCCTCCAGGCCCGCAATGAGGCCCCCGATCGAATCGAGTGCCCGGTTGATGTTCTCGAGCCGCACGGAAATTTCCCCGTTGCGACGCCCGCCGTCACGCGCCTGCAGCAGGTCTCTCGCCCGGTGGTTCAGCTGCCGCAATTGCTCCTCGATTCTTGCCAGCTGGCTGGCCACGACGCCCAGCGGCAGGTCGATCGCAAGCTCCCAGTCGGTCGAGGACTCCTTGGCCATGGCGAATGCGCCTACTGCAGCGTGAACCGGTCGCGCAGGCGGATCTCGTCGGAAGCCGAGCCGATCTGGAGCTCGAACTCGCCCGGTTCCGCGATCCAGCGCAGCTGGGCGTCGTAGAACGACAATTTGTCGCGCTCGACGAGGAAGCGCACGGTGCGGGTTTCACCAGGCTGCAGCGTCAGCTTCTGGAAATCCTTCAACTCCTGCACGGGCCGGACGAGCGAAGCCACCTTGTCACGCAGGTACAGCTGCACGGTCTCGCTGCCGGCCCTGGTGCCCGTATTGCTCAGCTCGAAGGTCGCGGTGAGCGCTTCGTTGTCGTGCAGCTGGTGCCGGTCGAGCTGCAGGTGATCGTAGCGGAAGCTCGTGTAGCTGAGCCCGTGACCGAAGGCGTAGCGGGGCCGGAACGGCAGATCGATATATGAGGATTCATAGCCGTGGCCCGGCTCGTCGCTCGCGGGGCGGCCGGAATTGAAATGATTGTAGTAGACGGGTATCTGCCCTTCGCTGCGCGGAAAGCTCATCGGCAGCTTCCCGCCGGGGTTGTAATCGCCGCTGAGGACATCGGCAATGGCGTGGCCGGCCTCGCTCCCCAGCCACCAGGTGTAGACGATGGCGGGCACATGCTCGGCGGTCCACTCGAACACCAGCGGCCGCCCGGCATTGATCAGCACCACCACCGGCCTGCCGGTCGCCTGCACGGCCTTGATCAGCTCCTCCTGGACTCCGGGCAGGTGCAGGTTGCTGCGGCTCTTCGCTTCACCGCTCATGTCGCGACTCTCACCCACGCTTAAGATCACCAGGTCCGCGCGCTTCGCGACGGCCACGGCCTCCGCGAACCCGGCGGTCGAGGTGCCCTCGATGTCGCTCCCCCGGGCGTACAGCAGCTGCGTGCCCGGGCCCAGCCGCTGCTGCAATCCCTCCCACTGTGACACGATCAGTTTCGAATAATCAAAGCCCGGAACCTCCATGGCCCAGCCGCCCAGGTTGTCCAGCCTGGCTTTCACCAGCGGGCCGATGAAGGCGATGG
>JANXYA010000164.1 GCA_025350345.1 Gammaproteobacteria bacterium | reverse complement strand
TGAGTCATCAAGCGGATGGCGGCGCCAGCCCCTGGAGATCGCGGACTTTGCCTGGTGCCGCCGGCTTGCAAAGCTCATAGCCAACTCAACCCGGCAGCGTGTCGATGAATCCGCACCCTTGCTGTCCGCCTGGCTGCCAGGCGGGGAGCGCGTTCAGATTGTGCTTCCACCGGCGACGACGGCCGGTTGTGTCGCGATCACGATTCGGCGTCCTGCGGCGCAGCCCTGGTCCATCGGCGAATTGGCTGCGCAGGGCTCCTTCCACGCGACTCGCAGCGGCGGCATCGGCGGCAGCGATGCGGAGCCGGAATTGCGGCGGCTGCTTGCATCGCGCGAATTTCCGGCCTTCCTGAGTCTTGCGGTGAAATCACGCAAGAACATCCTGGTCTCCGGGCCCACCGGATCCGGGAAGACCACCTGGACCAAGGCGCTGATACGCGAGATTCCGGCCCATGAGCGGCTGGTCACGATCGAGGATGCACACGAGCTGGTACTCGATCGCCACCCGAATCATGTGCGCCTCTATTACAGCAAAGGTGAGCAGGGCCTGGCGCAAATCAGTCCCCGGAAACTCCTGGAGGCGAGCCTGCGCATGCGCCCCGATCGCATCTTGTTGGCCGAGTTGCGCGCCGCCGAAGCCTTCGACTACCTGCGCAACGTCAACTCTGGTCACCCAGGATCGGTCACGAGCGTGCACGCCGCGAGTGCGGCACTCGCATTTGAGCAGCTCGTACTGTTGGTGAAGCAGAGCGACGGTGGGCGCGGATTGTCGCGCACGGACATCAAGAGTCTGCTGTACCTGCTCGTCGATGTCGTAATCCAGTGCGGTGTCGAGCATCACCGGCGATTCATCAGCGAGATTTGGTATGCCCCGGACCGTCGCCTGCACGGGATTGAGGCCTTGCCGGAGGGAACACCGCGGGAGGCTGGCGCGAATGCCTGACTGGTCGGCATGGATGCGAGGTGGCACGGGACTGGCTCTGGCCTATGGCCTGGTCCAGGCGCCGATGTTCCTGGCGCTTGCGCGTAGCCGGGCCAGTTTCAGCAGGTACCTGGCCGCGCCAGCGCTAGCGATGCCCCTGACTGCACTTGCCGGTATGGGTATCGCGACGGCGTCGCCGTTCCTTTACTCGGTCGGCCACGCCGGCGGTGGAGTGCTGCAGGCAGGCCTCGCCGCCGTCTCGAGCGCGGCACTTGGATACCTGGGCGGCAGAATTCTGGCTCAGCGGACAGTCCGAAGCAGCGTGTACCAGCGTGGCACTGTGATCGCCGATGCCAGCGCGAGCAGGCGCGCCCATCCGAACGATGAGGTGCGCGCCGGCGGCATCACGCTGGCGGGCATCCCTGTGCCCCTTCAGGCTGAGACCAAGCACTTCAAGTGCATCGGGACGACAGGCACCGGCAAGAGCACGGTGATCCGTGGAATCCTGGCGGCGGCCTTGCAGCGCGGTGATCGTGCCGTCATCGCGGATTCCGACGGCGGCTACCTCAGACGCTTCTATGACAGTACGCGTGGCGACGTGATCCTGAACCCCTTTGATTCGCGATCGCTGAAGTGGGACATGTTTGCCGAGCTCGCCAATGATTATGACGTCGAGCAACTCGCGCGCTCGCTGATCCCCGATGCGACGGCCGGCGATCGCAGCTGGACTGGTTATGCCCGCACCTTCTTCACTGCCGTGACACGACAGGCGCACGCGGCCGGTGTGCGGGACGTTGCGGAGCTATACCGGCTGCTGGTAGCGGCGGACAGCAGCGAGCTGCGCACGCTGGTCAGGGGTACGGCGGCACAGCCGTTCCTGGATGAGCACAACGAGCGGATGTTCGACTCGATCCGCTCGGTCACAAGTTCGGCCGTCGGCGCCCTCGACTACGTGGGCCGACAGGATGCCACACCCTTCTCGGTCAGGCAGTGGGTGGCGCGCGGCACCGAAGCCCGGTGCGGCGGCGTCCTGTTCATGCCCTACCGGGCGGGGCAGATCGCGGCACTGCGATCTACGATCTCGGCCTGGATGCGCCTGGCGATCTTTGCCGCAATGGATCAGCCGGAAGGAGACCAGCGCCTCTGGTTCGTGGTCGACGAGCTGGACGCACTCGGACCGATCGACGGCCTGAAAGACGCACTCGCGCGCCTGCGGAAATTCGGGGGGCGCTGCGTGCTCGGTTTTCAGTCTATTGGGCAGGTGGCACAGACCTACGGCAACGGCGAGGCCCAGACGATTGTCGAAAACTGCAGCAATACGCTCATCCTTCGCTGTTCAGCCAGCCAGAGCGGCGGAACCGCACATTTTGCCTCGCGCCTGATCGGCCAGCGCGAGGTGGTGCACACCACGCGCTCCTCGAGCCGGCGGCTTACGGACTGGTTTTCCTCCACTACGCGCTCGGAACATATTGGCATCGAACCGGCCGTGATGGACTCCGAGATCGAGCAGCTCGGCGACGGACAGGGATTCCTGAAACTCAGCTCCGATCCGCGGTGGTTGCGTGTGTCGCTGGCATTGCCGGGTGCAGACGGACTGCCGCCAGACCCGACCGCAACGCGACCACCAGCCGCGCCGCCACGACCGTCGGCGACGCCGCCCGCCGCTCGGCCGATACCAGTGCACGTCGCCGCCGCGGCCAGCGAGGAGTGGCGCAGACAAAAGGGCGCAGTCCAGCAATTGCCGTCGCAACCGGCATCGTCGCAGCAGGCGGAAAAGCCTCCGTCCGCTCCTGCCCGGCGGCAACGCCCGCGTCAGCGGGAAGACACGTCCGTACGGCACGCCGGTCGTGCTGACAGCACCTGAGGCGGTCCCCTGATGGATCAGGAGACCATGAAAATAGGACTGCTGATGGAGGCTGCGCTCGCCCAGCAGCGCCTCGCAGATTCCAGCCTCAAGAAGCTGAAGGTCCATGCGAATGAGCTGACCGTCATCGTCGCCGACGAGGTACGCCGGTTCCTGGCTGGCGATCTCCAGACGCTGGCAAGCGATACACGGGCGGCCAGCGATGCTCTGCGTGGCCTGCGACGCGGGGTGGGCTGGAGGTTGGGACTGATGTGCCTGGTCTTGAGCGCACTGAGTACGGCACTCGCGCTGGCAGTCGCCTGGTGGATACTGCCGTCACGCGCCGAACTGGCCGTGTTGCGCGCTCGCCATGACGAGTACGCGGCCTCCGTCGCTGCACTGGAGCGTGCAGGAGGGCGCGTCGATCTGCGTCGCTGTGGAGACCAACAGCGGCTGTGTGTGCGCGTCGACCGGCGGGCGCCCGCCTACGGCGAGTCGGGCGATTTTCTCATCGTCCATGGGTATTGAGCGCATGGATTGGCCGTCGCTGACCGAACAGGGCCGGGTAGCAGGCCCGATAGCGTTGGCGCTCGGCATGTTACTGGCGGGCGGCAGATGGCGCAGCCAGCGATGGTCGCAGTCCGAAATTATCAAGCGCGGCACGCGCGTGGTCGTGGATCGCAGCGTTTTCCGCTTCTGGCCGCGTAGGCACAAATTCCAGTGTGCAATGGATCGGCAAGCTCCGCTGGTGCTCGGCGGCGTACTTGTCGCCACGCTGGATGAAACTCGGCACTTCAAGCTGATCGGCACGACTGGCACCGGCAAGAGCACCGCGATCGCCGCATTGATGGCCGGTGCCCTGGAGCGCGGCGATCGTGCGGTCATCACTGATCCGGATGGTGGCTACCGCGCCCGTTTCTACGACGGACGGCGCGGCGATGTGCTACTCAACCCCTTCGAGTCGGGATCGGCTCGGTGGAATCCCTTCGCAGAGATCCGCAACGGCTACGACGCGGACCAGCTTGCGAGTGCACTCATACCCGGCAGCGAAGACCCTTCGGGTCGCGAGTGGCGCGGGTATGCGCGCACGCTGCTGACCGCCCTCGTACGACGCTGCCACGAGCGCGGGTGTAGCAGCAGTGCCGAACTGTGGCGATTGCTCGCCGTCGCCTCCAGCCGCGAGCTGCGGCGGCTGGTCGCAGGTACGCCTGCACAGCCGTTCCTCGAACCGGAAAACGCGCGCATGCTGGGTTCGATCCGTTCGGTAGCCGCATCGGCAGCCGCCGCGCTCCAGTACCTGAAGGTCGTGGCGGGCGACGGTTTCTCGGTGCGCAACTGGGTTCAGTCGGGCCGCGGCGTCCTGTTCATACCCTACGAGGCGGGCCAGATCGCCGCCCTGCGCTCGATCATTGCCGCGTGGGTCCGCCTGGCCATCTTCGAGACGATGAGCGGCGCGGACCGCGACCAGCGGCTCTGGTTCGTGATGGATGAACTCGATGCACTGGGCGCCATCGACGGATTGAAGGACGCACTGGCCCGACTGCGAAAGTTTGGCGGGCGCTGTGTACTGGGATTCCAGTCGGTCGCGCAGGTTGCAAGTACGTATGGAGCCGGCGATGCCCAGGCAATCATAGAAAACTGCGGAAACACGTTGCTTCTGCGCTGCTCCGGGAGCGATAGCGGCGGCACGGCGCACTTCGCCTCGCGCCTGATCGGCGATCGCGAGCTCCTGCGTCAACAGATCTCCCGGGGCCGCGATCGCGAAGGACTGTTCGTCGCGCGCGGCCAGCGCCACTCCACACAGACCACGTTCCAGCAGGTCACGGAAGCGGCGATCATGCCTTCTCAGATTGAGCAGCTCCCGGACCTCACAGGCTATCTCAAGACCGCATCGGCGCGACGCTGGCGGCGGATTACGCTGGTGCCTTGAATCGGAGCTCGCAGCGCGCACACCCCATGGCCCTTTTCATGATGCAAGTGACTCCGATCAGCCGCAGTGCCGGACGCACCGCCACGGGCGCCGCGGCGTACCGCGCCGGGGAGCGGCTGCGGGATGAGCGCACCGGCGAGCTGTACAACTACTCCCGCCGCCGGGATGTCCTGCACAAGGAGATCGTGTTGCCCTCCCAAGTCATAGGACATGCACCCGCCTGGTCCCTGGACCGTGGGCCGCTGTGGAACGCGGCAGAGCGCGCCGAGACCCGGCGTGATGCGCGAGTGGCCCGCGAGTTCCTGCTCTCACTCCCGCCGGAGCTGAACCCTGACCAGCGCATTGCACTGGCAGGCGCCTTGTCGCGGGAGATTGCGGAGCGCTACGGCGTCGTGGTGGACAGCGCCGTTCACGCGCCGCGGGCCGGCGGGGATCCACGAAACTACCACCTGCACCTGCTGGCCACGACGCGGGAGATTACGGCGGCGGGATTCGGCGGCAAGACCGGGCTGGACCTGGGCATTACCCAGCGCCACGAGCGTGGCCTGGTGAACAGCATCGAGGAGTTTCGGGCGCTGCGTGCGCGCACCGCGGAGCTGATGAATGAAGCGCTACAGGCGGCGAATTTGCCGGTGCGCGTCGATCATCGCACGCTTGCTGCGCAGGGCATTTCGCGCGAGCCGCAGGCGCATCTGCCCTGGGGCGCCTGGCGGGACGAGAAGCGCGGCTTGTACAGTGAGATCGCCGAACGGGTACGCGAACGGTACCGCGAGCGGGTAAAGGCGCGGGATGTGGCGACGCACGCAGTAGGCCCGCAATCCACAGAGCCGCGAATTGTTGAAGGACGTGTGCCGGCCGCGCAGTCCAGCCTCGAGGAGATCAGCCGTCAGGCGCGGGAGGACTGGCTGCGGCTGCGTGCGACACAGGGGCAGATGAGCGACCAGGCTGCAGTACACGCCCGCGACCTGACCAAGGGCCGGGACGATGATCTCGCCCTGTGAGTCGTCGCTGCGCTTCAGTGCCTGCTACGTCTATTCGCCACGAGGCACTGGCCCTGCAGCCAGGGGATCCAGGCGGCTGCGCGAACGCCTTAAGGGTTGCGATGCACGTTGGCTGGTGCGCTATGCCATGCGCGTCCGCGAACATGCCGTCGAACAGCGCCGGTTAGGTGATTTCTTTGGCCCCAACGTCATCCTGGTCCCGGTGCCGCGCAGCGTGCCCTCGCCCAGCGAGGCGTCGTGGGCCGCAGGTCAGCTGGCGCTTGCCCTCAGGCAGCAGGGTCTCGCTGCGGCAGTCTGGACGGGCCTGCGACGCCATCGCGCCGTGCGCAAGTCGGCCACGGCCGGCAGCGCCGCCCGGCCGACGGTCGCCGAGCACTACGATTCGCTCATGGTCGATTCATTACTGTTGGCGCCCGGACGGATCGTGCTGGTCGATGACGTCGTCACCAGGGGCCGGACGCTGCTGGCCGCCTCGATGCGTATGCGCGAACGGTTCCCTAACGCGCGGCTCGGCGCCTTCGCGCTGGTGCGTACGCTGGGTCTGCTGCCGGACATCGCACAGCTCGTCGATCCTTGCACGGGCGCGATCACGTGGACGGGGAACGATGCGCGGCGGGTTCCCTGAAATCGAGACAGACGATGCGGTCGAGCGCCCCGTTGCGCCGGGAAGTGTGCCGAACGAAAACAGCCCATCGAAATTGACGACGCGTGTTTAACCGCGCCACAACCACCAGCGCTGCAGTCATCGTCAATCGGTTATTAAGTGCCATTTCCCTGGCGGCTGCACTTGTGGCAGCATCCTCGGTCAGGTGGAGGTAACTACCATGTCAACAGCCAAGGAAGAACTCTCTCGCCTTATCCAGTCCCAGCCGGCGGATAGCTCGCGCGAGGAAATCGTGCGCGAGCTCGCCTTTCACGTCATGGTGGAGAAGGGTCTGACCGACTCGGACGCGAGGCGCGTCATATCCAATGCCGATATGGCGCATCGCATCCGGTCATGGCGCAAATAGCCTGGACCGTCGAGGCTCAGCGCTGGCTCGAGGACATATTCGGCTTCATTTCAGCAAGTAGCCCGCAAGCTGCCGCTGAAACAGTGCAGAGGAATCTACGACCGAGCACAGTCTCTTGCGGAGTTTCCAGGCATGGGACATAGGTATTGGGCTGCGGCGCGAGAGGTCAGAATTCTCCTCTATGGCCACTACCGCATTACATACTTGGTAAAGCCTGGCGGCGACATTGACATCTTGGGTGTCTTCCATGGGGCGCTCGATATCAGCAAGTACGAGCTCTAAATGGCACAAATCCGTCACACGCCGAAGATCGTAAGAGCTTGGTGTTGCATAAGCCCTTGATGTAATTCGCGCGCCCGGACGGATTCGAACCGCCGACCACCTGGTTCGAAGCCAGGTGCTCTATCCAACTGAGCTACGGGCGCGGCGAAAATCGATGGTGGCACGAATTGCTGCCTCGTACCACCCAATGACACCGAACGCAGGGCCTGGATGTAGTATCCCGCTATGGCAAGGGTCGCGGCGGAAAAGGTGGTGGAAATAGACCCGGCGGTAGCGAGTCGGCTCATCGACGAGCACCTCGTTTGCCTGCCGATCGAGTCGCTCCCCCTGGCGCAGTGCGCCGGCGCGGTGCTGCGCGAGAATGTCTACGCCGAGCGCGATCAACCGCCCTTTGACCGCGTGGCCATGGACGGCATCGCCCTGGCGTCGGCTGCAGCCATTGGCGGCAGGCGCCACTTCCTCGTCCAGGCCACGCAGGCCGCGGGCGAAGCACCGCTGACCCTGGCATCGGCGGAACATTGCATCGAGATCATGACCGGTGCCATGTTGCCGGTGGGTTGCGATTGCGTGGTGCCGGTCGAGCGCATCAACGTCGCGGCCGGCAGGGCCGAGCTGCAGTCTCTCGCGCTCGCGACACCCTGGAAGAACGTGCACCGGCGCGCCAGCGACCAGCGGCAGGGTGCGCTGCTGCTGGCGACCGGTACGGTGCTGCACGCGCCTGAGATCGCCGTCGCCGCCTCGGCCGGCATGGCGCGGCTCCGGGTCAGCGGCCAGCCCGCCATCGTCGTGATTTCCACCGGCAATGAACTCGTCGAGCCCGGCGAGCCGATTGCGCCGTACCAGGTACGCCGGTCCAACGCTTACGCCGTCGCCGCGGCCTTGCGCGAGCATGGATTTCAGCGCGTCTCCGAGGATCACATCGGCGACGATGCCGCCGCCCTGCACGCACGCCTCAGCAGGCATCTGCGCACGCACGAGGTGCTCGTGCTATTGGGCGGCGTGTCGATGGGTCGCTTCGATCTCGTGCCGCAGGTGCTGGAAGCCCTGGGCGTGCAGTGCATCCTGCACGGCATCGCGCAGCGACCGGGCCGGCCGATGTGGTTTGGCACGACGACCGAAGGGCGGGCGGTGTTCGCCCTGCCCGGCAATCCCGTCTCGACGCTGGTCTGCCTGTCGCGTTATGTATTGCCCGCGCTGTTTGCCGCCATGGGCGTGCGCACCCAGCGCTCCGAGCGCATCGCCCTGGCCACTGCCCTCGACTGGTCGCCGCCGCTGACCGGATTCATGCCGGTGCGCGTAAGCCACGACGACTGGGGCCGGCCCTGGGCCACGCCCTGCCCCACGAACGGTTCCGGGGACTTTACGTCCCTGGCGCTGACCGACGGATTCGTGGAACTGCCGCCGGGACCGGCCGAATTGCAGAAGGGTTTTCTCACCCGGCTGTATCGCTGGTAGCCTAGCCCCATGAGTGCGACAAATTCCACGGCGCTGGCCGCGCTGCAACCGCGAAGGCCACGGGACACGCTGGGGCGCCCATTGCGGGACCTGCGCATATCGGTCACCGATCGCTGCAATTTCCGCTGCCCCTACTGCATGCCGCGCGAGCGCTACCACGAGCACTACCGCTTCCTGAAATCCGCCGAGCGGCTGGACTTCGGGGAAATCGTGCGCCTGACGCGGCTGTTCGTGACGCTCGGCGTGCGCAAGCTCCGCATTACCGGCGGGGAGCCGCTGTTGCGTCCCGGGCTCGCCGACCTGATCGGTGATCTGACCGGCCTCCCTGGCGTTGAAGACATCGCGCTGACGACCAATGGCGTGCTCCTCGCCCAGCAGGCGGTTGCGCTGCGCGCCGCGGGCCTGCAGCGTGTCACGGTGAGTCTCGACAGCCTGGACCCGGAAGTGTTCGCGCATCTGGCCGGCGGCATGGGCCACCCTGAGGAAGTGCTGGGAGGCATCGCAGCAGCGCAGCGCGCCGGCCTGGCGCCACTGAAGATCAATGCAGTGGTGCAGCGTGGCGTCAATGACCACACCGTGCCCGCACTGCTGGAGCATTTCCGCGGCACGGGCATCACCGTGCGCCTGA
>JANXYA010000112.1 GCA_025350345.1 Gammaproteobacteria bacterium | reverse complement strand
CGAGTCGGCCATACGCCTCACGCACCTGCCCACCGGCGTGGTCGTCGAGTGCCAGGACGAGCGCTCGCAGCACAAGAACCGGGCGCGCGCGATGGCGCTGCTGCAGGCGCGACTGCTCGCCGCGGAACAGGAGAAGCGCGCCAGCGCCCAGGCCCGGACACGCAAGCTCCAGGTCGGCAGCGGGGACCGCTCCGAGCGCATCCGCACCTACAACTTTCCGCAGGGCCGCATGACCGATCATCGCATCGACCTGACGCTCTACAAGCTCGCGTCCATCATGAACGGCGAGCTCGATGAACTGCTCGAGGCGCTCCAGCGCGAGTATCAGGCCGAGGAACTGGCGGCGGAATAAAGCACCAGCCACAGCGCGCTGAAATACACCAGCGCCACGGCCTGAATACCGAGGCCGCAGGCCTGGGCGAACGCGGAAATGGCGGCCGGCTTCGCCCCGGCGGCGCTGAGCGCGAACTTCAGTATTTCAAATATGGCGCTGGCGGCAAACGCGCACACCAGGAAAATCAGCGCCGCGATGACGGCCGCGGCCAGCGCCTTCCACCACATCGGCCGCACCAGGCGTATGCAGCGCCCCACCACCCGCACCGCGCTGTGTGTCTCGAACAGCACCACCGGCCGCAGCAGCAGGAAACTGATGAGGAAGTAGATGCCGGGCAGGAGCAGGAGCAGCGCCCCGGCAAAAACGACGATACCGGCCAGCACGGCGCTCAGGATCAGCAGCGGCCAGCGCGCCAGCGCCACGGCCAGCTCCGAGCGCAATTGCGGCGCGCGGCCGAGCAGCAGCGCTCGCTGGCGCAGCATCAGCAGCGCAGCGAGCAGCTGGTAGACCGCGAAGCCGGCCAGCGTCAGCGTCCAGAACTTCGGATCCAGCGGGGGATGGAATGGGTCCACCGGTTTGCCCGTGATCGTCAGCCAGTACATATTGGGAAGCGCTGCAAACAGGATGGCGAACAGGGCGATGGGCAAGCCCTTGGCCAGCGTGGAGCGGAAAATGCGCGTCGCCGCATCCATCATGTCGCTGACGGAGGCGGATCTGGAAGGCAGCTGGGGCTCGGGCATGCGAAACTCCCTCATCCGGCGAAGCAAACAGGCGCGCAATCTATCATCACCGGCATGAATCCAGAGCAAGCACCGCTCACCGTTGCCGCCGCCCTCGCCGGGGCGACGACCCGGCTCCGGCCTTCGGACAGTGCTGCGCTGGATGCGCAGCTGCTGCTCGGATTTTCGATGAACCGCTCCCGCAGCTGGCTGCTCGCCGAAGGCGCAGCGCCGGTTGCGTCCACGGCGCTGGCCGAATTCGAGGAGTACGTGGCGCGTCGCGCTCGGGGCGAGCCGCTCGCCTACCTCATCGGCCGGCGTGAATTCTGGTCGCTTGATCTGAAGGTTTCGCCGTCCGTGCTCGTGCCGCGCCCGGAAACGGAGCTGGTGGTTGAGCGCGCGCTGGCCCTGCTGGGCAACGCCGCCGCCGACGTCGCCGACCTCGGCACCGGCTCGGGAGCCATTGCGCTCGCGCTCGCGCACGAACGGCCGCACTGGCGGATCACCGCCACCGATCGTTCCGCGGCAGCACTGGCCGTTGCCGCGGCCAACGCGAGCGCACTGGCGATCACCAACGTCGAATTCCTCAACGGCGAGTGGTTCGCGCCGCTGGGCGGCCGACGCTTTCATCTGCTGGCCTGCAACCCGCCCTATATGGCCGCCGATGATCCGGCACTGGACGATGCCGCGCTGCGGCACGAGCCGCAGACTGCGCTGGTCGCCGGCCAGGGCGGCCTGGCGGATCTGGCCACCGTCGTGGCCGGCGCCCCCGCGCACCTGCACCCGAACAGCCATCTGGTGCTCGAGCACGGTGCCGGGCAGGGAGCGGTCGTAGCGGAGTTGCTTGTGGCCCATGGCTTCGGTCACGTACGCTGCCACATTGACCTGGCAGGACTGCCGCGCGTCACCGAGGCGCAGTGGCCAGCCGCGGCCCCACTCTGATTGATGAGCCATCAACATGATACGTTTTGAAACGACCCACGGCGGCTTCACCGTTGAACTGTTCGACAACGATGCGCCGCTGACGGTTGCGAATTTCCGTCAGTATGTTGACGACGGCTTCTTCGACGGCACGATCTTTCACCGCATCGTGGCGGGCTTCGTGATCCAGGGCGGCGGCCTGACGGCTGATTTCTCGCAGAAGGCCACGCGCCCGCCGGTCCGGAACGAGGCCGCCAACGGCCTGCTCAACGAGCGCGGCACCCTGTCCATGGCGCGCACCGACTCCCCGCACAGCGCCACCTCGCAGTTCTTCGTGAATCTCAAGGACAACGATTTCCTCGATCACCGCCCCGGCCATCACGGCTACGCGGTCTTCGGCCGCGTCGTCGAAGGCCTGGAGGTCGTCGACAAGATCGCGGCCGTCCCGACCGGTCGGCGCAAGGGCTATACGGACGCGCCGATGGAAGACGTCGTCATCAACAGTGCCCGCCGCGTGAAGGCGCCGGCCTAGGGGCTGCCGCTACCCATGCGATTGCTGCGCCGCCTCGCGCGTGGCCTGCTGTACTCGGTGCTGGTCGTGGCGACACTGGTGGCGCTGACCGTGTTCGCGCTGCGCTGGCTGAACCCGCCGACCAGCGCGTTCATGATCGAATCGAGCTTCACGGCGATGATCGCCGGCGAGCACGACTACGCGACGCATTACCAGTGGGTCGATCTGGAGCAGATCTCCGCGCAGGCCGCGCTGGCGGTCATTGCCTCCGAGGACCAGCAGTTTCCGTTTCATGCCGGCTTCGACTTCAACTCGATCCGCGAGGCCGTGCGCCACAATGCCAGCAGCCGCCATGCGCGCGGCGCCAGCACGATCTCGCAGCAGGTGGCGAAGAACCTTTTTCTATGGGCCGGAGGCGGGTATTTCCGCAAGGGCCTGGAGGCCGGCCTTACCCTGCTCATCGAGTGGTGCTGGCCCAAGGAACGCATACTCGAGGTCTATCTGAATATCGCCGAGTTCGGTCGCGGCATCTACGGCGTGCAGGCTGCCGCGCTGCGCTATTTTCACGAGAACGCCCGGCGCCTGAACCGCGCCGACGCGGCACTGCTCGCCGCCGTGCTGCCCAGCCCGCGCCGCCTGCACGTCGATGCGCCCTCGGCCTACGTGCAGGCCCGGCGCGAGTGGATTGCACAGCAGATGGCGGAACTCGGCGGCACCGCCTACCTTGACTCCATCGAAGCCGAGACCACACGGCGGCCCTGAGGGACTTCGGCCAGGAATCAGGCGCGCGAGAGCAGGCCTTGCGCTGACAAGCGTATCGCCTGGCAGGCGACGACATAGGTGCCAAGGCGGTGGCGGCCCCTTAAGATGGTGGCCGCACTTGCACTACCGAGAGCTTCGGGGAGATTCCAGTTTGAGAAATACCAAGCAGCCTCATCGTCTCGCTTTGTGGGCGTTGCTTGCCAGGATCGCCCTGGGCGGAGCCCTCGTACCGGTCTGCGCGGGTGCCGGCGCGCTCGATGCACTCAGCTCGAAGGATGCCTCCGTGGGGCTCAAGGCCGCCCTGTCCCAGAGCGTCAACAGGGCCGTCAAGCAGCTGGGTGCCGCCGATGGGTTCCTTGGCAACCCTGAGGTTACGATTCCGCTGCCCTCGGCATTTCGCCAGGTAGAGTCCGCCCTGCGGCTGCTTGGGCGTGGCGGCGATGCGGACGAGCTCAAGGCCAGCCTCAATCACGCCGCCGAGGCCGCAGTCAGCGAGGCGGCGCCGGTCCTGAGGAAATCGCTGCGCAATATGACGCTGGCCGACGCCAAGGGCATCCTCGTCGGCGGCGAGGATTCGGCGACTCAGTATTTCCGGCGCAGTGCAGGCGATGAACTTCGGAGCACCTTCAAGCCAATCGTCGCCCGCGCCACCGCAAAAGTGAAGCTGGCGGGACTCTACGACAAGTACGCCGGCCAGGCCGCCGAGTATGGGCTGCTTGACAGCAGCGAGGCCAACATGGACGACTACGTGACCGACAAGGCACTCGACGGCCTGTTCATCGTGATGGCCGACGAAGAGCGCGCCATCCGCAAGGATCCGCTCGGCCAGGCGAGCGCGATCATCCGCAAGGTCTTCGGCGCGCAGTAGCCCATCGCACGCGATCGGACACCCACGAATGAGCGCGAAGCCCGAGCGTCACTACCGCTACTACGACCTGATCATGGCCGCGTACGTGTGCATCCTGCTGTGCGCGAACCTGATCGGCCCGGCAAAAGCCGCCATCGTGCATATACCGGTGATGGGGACGGATTTCAGTTTCTTCGCGGGCGTGCTGTTCTTCCCGCTCTCCTACGTCTTTGGTGACATCCTCACGGAGGTGTACGGTTACGCTCGTGACCGTCGCTGCGTGTGGGCCGGATTCGCGGCACTCGCCTTCGCCGCATTCATGGCATGGGTGATCGTGGCTTTGCCACCCGCCCCCGAGTGGCGTGACAAACAGGCCAGCGTCGAAGCGATCTTCGGCAACACCTGGCGCATCGTCGGCGCCTCGATCATCGCGTTCTGGAGCGGCTCCTTCGTCAACAGCTACGTGCTCGCGAAGATGAAGATCAGGACGCGCGGGCGCTGGCTGTGGACACGCATCATCGGCTCGACGGTTTGCGGCGAAGCGGTCGATTCAGGCCTTTTCTACACGATCGCCTTCTATGGGGTCCTGGACAACAGCTTTCTGCTTACGGTGATGTTCCACCAATACTTGCTCAAGACAGGGTGGGAAGTCGTCATCACGCCGGTCACCTATCGCGTCGTCGCCTTCCTCAAGCGCGCGGAGCAGGAGGATTACTACGATACGGACACCGACTTCACGCCGTTTTCCCTGCGGGCCTGAACCCGCTGCTCCAGCCCTAGTTGTAGCCGCTCGGCGGCGGCTGCACGACGCCATCGGCGGCGAACAGCTGGGCGATGTCCACCGCGTCGTAGCGGTAGTCGCGACCGCAGAATTCGCAGGTCACCGTGAGCGCGCCCTCGGAGGCGAGGGCCGCGCGGGCTTCCTCCACCCCCAGCGATTTGACCAGGCTGGCGACGCGCGCGTTGCTGCAGCGGCAGGCAAAGCGCACCGCGGTGGGTCCGAACAGCCGGCAATCGTGGGCACCGAATACACGGCGCAGGGAATCTTCCGCAGCGGCGGCCAGCAGCTGCTCGGGCGACAGCGAATCGAGGCCGGCGCGCAGCTCTTCCCAGGCCTGCTGCAGCAGCGCACCCGAACCTTCGCCACCCACTGTCGCTGAGGGGAGTTTCTGCAGCAGCATGCCGCCGGCCCGCTCGCCGTCGGCCGCCAGCAGCAGCCGGGTCGGCAGCTGCTCCGAACTCTCGAAGTAGCGTTCCAGGCAGGCGGCCAGATTCTCGCCCTCCAGGGGCACGATGCCCTGGTAGTTGGCGCTGGTCTGCTCGGACTGCACGGTGACGACCAGGCGCCCGGCGCCAACCAGTTCGCTAAACCCGACGGCTTCGGTCGCGGCGAGATCGTGGTTGGCGACGGCACGGAGCTGGAATTGATCCGTGCACTGCGCCACCAGGAGCCTGACACGCCCACTGCCCGCGATCTGCAGGGTCAGGGTGCCCTCGAACTTCAGCGTCGCGGCCAGCAGCACGGCGGCCGTCGCGGCCTCGCCCAGGAGCGAGGCGACCACCGGCGGATAGCTGCGGCAGGCGCGCAGATCGCGCCATGCGGAACCGAGGCGCACCCATTGTCCGCGCAGGGGCTGTGCCTCGAGCACAAAGCGGCGCAACTCTCCGGCCGTCGGCTCGTCAACCACTGAGCTTGAGCTTCAGCAGCTCGTTGAGCCGGCCGGGGTTGGCCTTGCCCTGCGTCGCCTTCATCACTTGCCCGACGAAGAAGCCGAACAGCTTGTCTTTGCCGGCGCGGTATTCGGCCAGTTGCCCGGGGTTGGCGGCCATCACCGCCTCGATGGCCCGCTCGATCGGAGCATCGTCGCTGATCTGCCGGAGCCCGCGTGCATCGATGATGGCATCCGCCTGCTGCCCGCTGGACCACATCCCCTCGAAGACGTCCTTGGCGAGCTTGCCGGAGATCGTCCCATCGCCGATGCGGCGCAGGAGCGAAGCCAGCGAGGCGGCATCCACGCGGCTGGCGCCGATCTCGAGCCCGTCGCGGTTCAGGAAGGCGGCCAGCTCGCCCCCGACCCAGTTCGCCGCCAGCTTCGGATTGCCGCCCAGCTCGCGCACGACTGCTTCGTAGTAGTCGGCCAGCTCGGCGCTCGCGGTCAGGACCTGCGCATCGTATCCGGACAGCTCGTACTGCGCGCTGAAGCGCCGGGCCTTCTGGTCCGGCAGCTCGGGGAGGTGCGCGGCGAGCGCACTGATGTACGCCTCATCGAGCACCACCGGCAGCAGATCGGGATCGGGGAAGTAGCGATAGTCATTCGCTTCCTCCTTGGAACGCATGGAACGCGTCTCGCCACGCTCCGGATCGTAGAGGCGGGTTTCCTGCACCACCTGTCCCCCGGACTCGAGCAGGGCCACCTGCCGGGCGACT
>JANXYA010000090.1 GCA_025350345.1 Gammaproteobacteria bacterium | reverse complement strand
TGGCCGCGGTCAGGAGCTTGCGCCCGATCCCGAGCCCCTGGATGTCCGCGGTCACCGCCATCTTCGACAGTTCGAAGCGGCCCTCGCCCTCGTTGATCAGGGCACAGGTGCCGACGATCTTACTGTCGACACGCGCAAAGTACACGGCGCCGCCATCGCGCACGATCCGCTGCGGGTTCGACAGCACTTGCTCGTCGATCGGCTCGACGCGAAAGTACTTTTTCAGCCATTCGAGGTTCAGACGCTTGAAATCCGCCGCGTAGCGGGGCGCAAACGGCAGGATCCGCACGGCCGGCGCGCTTCCCATGCGGGCGCGGATGCGGGCGGCAAAGCTGTGCGCGCCGAGCGCGGCATCGACGGCAGTCAGCGGGGCCGACAGCGGCTGCGCCGCCTCGAGCTCGGCGACCGCGGCGACAATCGCCTGCCAGACCGGCTCCAGGCCCGCCAGGAGCCGTGCGCCACGGCGCGAGAGCCCGAGCAGGCGGCGCCGCTCGTCGTTCGGATCGGGGCACTCGCGCACCACGCCGTACTTGAGCAGTTTGCGGCTCATCTGACTGACCGCCGGATGGCTCTGCCCGAGCTGTACGGCAAGTTCCGAGATGCCGAGCCGTCCGTGGTCGCGCAGCAGCAGCAGGATCGGGAAGCAGCGCGCGGGCAGCGTTACGCCCCGGCTGCGATAGACTTGATCGACCCCGGCATAAAGGGTTTCGCTGACCTTGCGCAGCCGCGCTGCCAGCAGCAACGTGCCGTACTGGTGCAAAATCGCCATGCTCGTGACCTCCTCCGCGCAGGATATCCGTAAGTACTTACGGATATCAAGCCAGGGGCAGAATCGCCTGATTCAGGGAGGAATTAGTCCGCAAGAAGCGGAGCGCGGCCGGCCGGCGCGCCCGGCAGGATCTCCCCTGGCAACGCGGCTGGAGAGACTCCGTGGATTTCACAATCGTAGGTTTGCCGGTGGCGCCGTTCGCGCCCCTGTTCGGCCTGGAGGAGCGCGAGCTCGCCGACCGCGGAGTGGTGCGCCGCATCGCCGATGCCCGGCCAGGGTTCCCGTGCCGGGTGAGCCTGCGGGACGCCGATCCGGGCGAGACGGTGCTGCTGTTGAATTACGAGCACCTGCCGGTGCCAGGGCCGTATCGCTCGCGTCACGCGATCTATGTGCGCGAGCATGCCAGCGAGTACCTGCCGGAGCGCAACGAAGTTCCCGAAGTGCTGCGCCTCCGGCTGCTATCGCTCCGCGCCTTTGACCGTGTCGGCATGATGGTTGATGCCGACGTAATCCCCGGCGGAGAGGTGGAGCCGACCATTCGCCGACTGCTCGGCAATCCCCTGGTTGAGTTCCTGCATCTGCATAACGCGAAGCCAGGCTGCTACGCGGCATGCGCGCTTCGCGCCTGACGAGACGGCCCGGGACGACCGGCTACTGCACATCATCGAACAGATGGCGCGCATCGCGCCCTGGGTGGCGGCCATCGCCCAGCCGTGCGGCAGTGACGCGCCGCCGTAGCAGCCCCAGCTCCGGCGGGCTCTTCAGTCCGGGCTCCCAGGGTGACCACGCGCGCGCCGCAACCAGCGGCAGCAGGACTTCGGCCAGGCGCAGGAATTTCACGCTACCCTCCCGCCCAGACTGTGGGCCGCGCTGTCTGCTACATTCGCCACGGCGCGCGGCGCGCTCGAGGCGGTATCGACGGTGAAGATCAGGGTCTGCGCCGCGGTGACGATGACCGCGGCCAGCAGGGTCAGTAAGCGACGGGCGTTCATGGTGCTGCTCCTTTGAACTGGTGGTGATTCCGTATGCGAGAGTTTCTGCCGCCGGCACGGCACCAGCAAACGCAAAGCCTGAACCGCAGGTCAGCAAAAGTGATGTTGCGTGCTGCCGGGGCCGGACGACGGGCGGTGCCGCTGCTGGCATTCGCGCCGCTGCTGCTGCTCGCGGCCTGCCGGGGGCGCCCGGCGCCACCCGCGATGGTCCCCGCCTTGGTCGGTCCGCCGGGTGCGACGCTGTTTACCCTCGATCCCGGCGCGTCCAGGGCCTGGTTCTATCTACACGCGGACGGCCCGCTGACCAAACTCGGCCACAGCCACGTGATCAGCGCGCCGGCGATGCGCGGCAGCATCTGGCTGCACCCGGTGCTGGAGCGTTCGAGCTGCG
>JANXYA010000069.1 GCA_025350345.1 Gammaproteobacteria bacterium | reverse complement strand
CGGGCGTTGAACACCAGCGCGGTGTAGAAGAAGGTGAAGCCCAGGATCAGCGCCGCGTACAGCACCAGGTGGAGCGGCTGCCCGTAGTTCAGCGAGGCCTGCACGCGCTGCAGGACCAGGCTCAGCTTGGTGTCGGAACCGGTGGCGAAGAAACTCGCCATGGTCGCCGGGAACAGCAGCAGGCTCGAGGCGAAGATCGGCGGAATAACGCCCGACATGTTGAGCTTGAAGGGCAGGTGGCTGCTCTGCCCGGCATACATCCGGCGCCCGACCTGGCGCTTCGCATAGTGCACGGCGATGCGCCGCTGCGCGCGCTCGACATACACGCAGAATCCCGTCACACCGAGCACGATCGCGACCAGCGCGATCGCGAATACCGGTTGCATCTCGCCGTTGCTCACCGACTCGAAAGTACGGCTGAGAGCGCCCGGGAGCCCGGCCACGATGCCCGAGAGGATGATCATGGAGATGCCGTTGCCGACGCCCCGCTCGGTGATCTGTTCGCCGAGCCACATCAGGAACATCGTGCCGGTCGTCATGGTGACTGTCGCCACCAGCAGCCACTGCGGGCCCCCGACCTGCACCATGCCGCCGTTCTGCAGGGCCACGGCCGCACCGAATGACTGGAATACCGCGAGCCCGACCGTGCAGTAGCGCGTCAGCTGCGTGGTCTTGCGCCGGCCCGCCTCGCCTTCCTTGCGGTACTCCATCAGGGTCGGCACGACCATCGAGAGCATCTGGATGATGATCGAGGCCGAGATGTAGGGCATCACGCCCATCGCGAAGATCGACAGGCGCTGCAGCGCGCCGCCGCTGAAGCTGTTGACGACACCGAGGATGCTGTTGGACTGATCGGTGAAATAGCGCAGTACGGCGGCCTGGTTGATGCCGGGCACCTGGATGAAGGTGCCGATGCGATAGACCACCAGCGCCCCCAGCAGGAACAGCAGGCGCGTGCGGATCTCCCCGCTCCGACCCGCGTCGGCGAGGCTCGCCAGATTGGTGGGTGGCGTGTTGGCCATCAGTCCTCGACTTTGCCGCCGGCGGCTTCGATCGCCGCGCGGGCACCCTTGGTGGCACCGATCCCCTTGAGATGGACGGCCTTCTTCAGCTCGCCCGACAGCACTACCTTCGCGCGCTCGGCGTGCACCGACACGATCTGCGCCGCCTTGAGCGCCGCGAGGTCGATCACCGCGGCCGTCACCGCCGCCAGCTCATGCAGGCGCACCTCGGCGCGCAGCATCTTGATGGCGGAACGGAAGCCGACCTTGGGCATGCGCCGCTGCAGGGGCATCTGGCCGCCCTCGAAGCCGACCTTGTGGTACCCGCCCTTGCGCGCGCGCTGGCCCTTGACCCCGCGGCCGCAGGTCTTGCCCTGCCCGGCCGAGGCGCCGCGACCGACGCGCAGGCGCAGGCGGCGCGATCCGGCAGCCGGCTTGATGGTATTCAGTCGCATGTCAGCTCCGCTCCACTTTGAGCATGTGGCAGGCCGTGTTGATCATGCCGCGATTCTCCGCGGTATCGGCGATCACGACGCTCTGGTGCGGGCGGCGCAGCCCCAGGCCGCGCACCGATGCGCCGATATGCCGCAGCTGCCCGTGCAGGCTCCGCAGCAGTGTGACCTTCACTTTGTCGATGGTCGCCATGCATCACCCGAGAATGTCTTCGAGGGTCTTGCCGCGCTTGGCGGCGATTTCATCCGGCGAACGCACGCTGGCCAGCGCCTTGACCGTCGCGCGCACGACGTTGATCGGATTGCGCGAGCCATAGCTCTTGGCGAGCACGTTGCGCACGCCAGCGCACTCGAGCACCGCGCGCATGCCGCCGCCGGCGATGACGCCAGTACCGCTCGAGGCCGGTTGCATGAAGATGCGCGTCGCGCCATGCTCGCCCTTGACCGCGTAGTGCAGCGTATCGTTCGCCAGGCTGACGTTCACCAGGCTCTTGCGCGCCTGCGCCATCGCCTTGGAGATCGCCACCGGGACCTCGCGGGCCTTGCCGAAGCCAAAGCCGACACGGCCGGCGCCGTCGCCGACCACGGTCAGCGCGGTGAAGCCGAACTGGCGGCCACCCTTGACGACCTTGGCGGTGCGGTTGACCGCGACCAGCTTTTCCATCAGGTCGTCGGCGCTCTGGTTTTTCTCGATTCTTGCCATGCAATGCAGTCCTGGCGTAAAGCCCTAGAATTCAAGCCCGGCTTCGCGGGCGGCCTCGGCCAGCGCCTTGACGCGGCCGTGGTACTGGAAACCCGAGCGGTCGAAGGCGGCGCGCACGAAGCCCGCCGCCTTGGCCCGCTCGGCAATCGCCCGCCCAACGGCGCGCGCGGCATCGACGTTGCCCGTGTATTTCAGGTCCTTGGCCACCGCCTTTTGCAGGGTGGAAGCCGTCGCCAGCACCCGCGAGCCGTCGGCCGCGAACAGCTGCGCGTAGATATGGCGCGGCGTGCGATGCACGGTCAGCCGCGGTGTGCCCAGCTCGCGGATCTTGGCGCGGGTCTTGATGGCGCGCCGCGTGCGTCGCTCTTTCTTGGTGATGTTCATTGTCCGTTCCTTCGCCGCGCTACTTCTTCTTCCCTTCCTTGAGGGAGATCTTTTCATCCGCGTAACGCACGCCCTTGCCCTTGTACGGTTCCGGCGGGCGGATGCCGCGGATCTCCGCCGCCGTCTGCCCGACGCGTTGCCGGTCGGCGCCCTTGATCAGGATCTCGGTCAGGCTCGGCGTCTCGATGCTGATGCCCTCCGGAATCGGGTAGCTGACCGGATGCGAGAAGCCGAGCGTCAAGTTCAGCGCCTTGCCGGCCACCGCGGCGCGAAAGCCGACGCCGACCAGTTCGAGCTTGCGATCGTAACCACGCGTCACGCCCAGGATCATGTTCGCCAGGTGCGCGCGGGTTGAGCCGGCGCGGATGCGCGCCGTGCCCTGGTCCCCGTAGCTCACCGCCAGCTGCTTGTTCTCGTGCGCCACGGCGATGCCTTCGCCCACCGGCAGCGTCAGCGCGCCCTTGGCGCCCTTGATGGTGACGACGCCGGCGGCGACCGTGACCGTGACGCCGGCGGGTATGTCGATCACTTGCTTTGCGACTCTGGACATATTCGGTATTCCGTCTGCTTGAACTGCGGCGCCGGCCCTCAGGCCACGATGCAGATGACCTCGCCGCCCTGCCCAATGGCGCGCGCCGCCTTGTCGGTCATCACACCCTTCGGGGTCGACACGATCACGGTGCCCATGCCACCCAGCTCGCGCGGCAGGTCTTCCTTGCCGCGATAGATGCGCAGTCCCGGGCGGCTGACGCGCTCCAGCCGGTCGATCACCGGCCGGCCGTCGTAATACTTCAGATCGACGGTCAGCAGCGGCTTGCCGGCGTCGTCACCGATGTTGAAATCCGCGATGAAGCCCTCGCTCTTCAACACCCGCAGGATGGCGGTCTTCAGTTTCGAAGAAGCCATCGTCACGCTGGTCTTGCGCGCGCTCTGCCCGTTGCGAATGCGGGTCAACAGATCGG